>NZ_BAAGIC010000005.1:0-275950 GCF_054658315.1 Sessilibacter sp. MAH1 | reverse complement strand
GTATCTATTGAAAAACACTGAATAAACCAAGCAGCAACGGTAAGCTTAACGAATTATGTTTATTGAACACTTCTTAACCAGATTGATAAGAAGCAAGGCAATTAAGCCTAGTAACGATTCACCCACAGTCCATTTTATGCATACTTGGTTATTAACAAACCCTCAGTCAGAAAAACATCCGAAAAACCTAACAACCATCGTCGATTTCTTTCTTTTTAAAACGTAAGAAATAAAGACCTGAAAACGCCAAGCCGGACACAACTGCCAAAACGAGCTATATCGACATACAAACCGCTCGGCAACAAAAGCCAAGACAGTGCCCTTCGGAAGGTATTTATCAACAGATTTAGCGAATTACGGGTAATTTTATCTACAAAACTGAGTAAGTCTGGATAACTTATGAATTATTCACATAATAAGAAAACTTAGGCACAGCCGACGCCTAAAATCTTAATAAAGTGCAAATATTAGATCAAATAAAATACAGTTATAAATCATTTATGGGAGAATTGTACCGTGAAAGAAAACACTTATCCACACTATTTTACGCGTTTTAAAACAACAATAACAACGAAAATCTTTATAAATCAGCGTATTAGCAATTAAAAAATAATATTCACAGGTGTGCGGTCGAGAAAAACCAAACTTATACACAGAAGACTGAATAAAACCTGTTGATAAGTTATGATCAAATTGTACGTAAACCCTAAAATGAAAAAAAAGCTATTTTTTGCGCTTTTATTATTGCCTTAATGCTTCAGTTTCCTTAAAATCCCGCCTCCTCGAAATTGAGCAAAAACAAATCAATGAAAGATCGCGTTGGTAAAAGCCAAAAGTGGTCTTTTTGTCTTTATATGATTTGTAAACGACCTATTCGTAGTGCTCAAAAAACTGCAACTTCTTATTAAGCTTTATTAATAGGTACTAACAAATGAAACGCACTTTTCAACCAAGCATTTTGAAACGCAAAAGAACCCACGGTTTCCGTGCACGTATGGCAACTAAAGGCGGTAGAAAAGTACTAGCGCGTCGCCGTTTGAAAGGCCGTAAGCAACTTGCTGCTTAATAAGTCTTAAGTATTCGCGGGTAAACTTGTTTGCCAGATTTCTCCAAGCAAGATAGGCTCCTAAGTGCCCGCGAATATCAACCGGTTTTTGATAAGCCGGACTTTCGAGTTTCACATCCTAATTTTCTTTTTCTGTGTCGTAGCAACGATGTAGAAAATGCCCGCCTAGGCTTAGTCATCGCGAAAAAAAACCTGCGATTAGCAAGCCAACGAAATCGTATAAAACGTCTTATTCGCGAATCTTTTCGACATCAAAAGCACCAATTAGGCAATTTGGATGTTATAGTGCTCGCCCGACGAAATCTGGAGACTCTCGACAATCCAGAAGTCGCAAAAATTTTGAATAAACTTTGGCGAAAAACCCAAACTAAGGCTTCTCCCAAAGCGCAGCAATCGGAACAATCCCCAGCGAGAGCTTGGTCATGAAACACTGCTTGATTTTCTTGGTAAAAATTTATCGATTTTTATTGAGCCCGTGGCTCGGAAATCAATGCCGTTTTGAACCAACCTGCTCGGTATACTGCATCGAATCTCTCGAAAAGCACGGCAGTTTAAAAGGTAGCTGGTTAACCGCCAAGCGCCTCGTAAAATGCAATCCTTACCACCCAGGCGGTATCGATCGGGTTCCAGATTAAACACACCTTTATTATCAGTAATTTCACTGCACGGCTTATATAGATGGACTGGCAAAGAGCAACGATTTTAGCCGCAATACTGGCGGTCTCTCTCCTACTGATCAGAGAATGGGTTGATTTTAACAACCGTCCACAATTGGTAGAGGCAACTTCTGAACAAAGCTTCGATTCAACCACGACGACGGACTTCAATACCGAATCCGTGTCATCGGAAAGCGGCTTCCCTCAAGTAGAAGACCAAGAAAGCTCTATTCCGCAAATACCGAGCGATAACGAAACCAAGCCTGCGCTTAGTACCGAAAATGAATTGCGCTTTATTACCGTAAAAACCGATACCTTAAACGTCACCATCAATCCACACGGTGGCGATATCATCGCGTTGAGCCTGGCGGATCATTTACGAGATCTGGATTCGGACGAGCCGCTGGTTTTACTGGAACAAAACAAGAAGGCTTTATACATCGCCCAAAGTGGTTTGATCGGCAAAAATGGCACCGATTTTAGCGATACTAACCGCCCCATATTTAGCGTCGCGCAGACCGAATATCAACTAGCCGACGATAACGATACCCTAAACGTTGATCTTAACTATCAACAAGGTGACGTTGCCATCACCAAACGGTTCTCGTTCCAACGCGGCGAACACCTCATTGGTGTTGAATACATCATTAACAACCAATCTTCCGAAAATTGGTCGGGCATATTTTTTGGTCAGATAAAACGTGATGGTCAAAAGCCGGAAGTAAAAGGCGGCGCAGGATTTGGTGTGCAACCTTACTGGGGCGCAGCGATAACCACCCCCGATGACAAATATAAGAAACTCGATTTCGGTGATATCGCCGAAGACGAATTCGAAGTTGAACAAACCGGTGGCTGGGTGGCTATGGTTCAGCACTACTTCATCAGTGCTTGGATTCCACCGCAAGAAAGCAAAAACGTCTTTAATCTTAAAGAAGTTAAAGATGCCTACCTGCTGACGTTCAGAACATCCAAATTTTTCGTACCGGCCGGTGAAAAGCACGCCGTTAAGGCACAGTTTTATGCCGGTCCAAAAGATATTGACCGTCTTGAGAAAATTTCTCCTTATCTCGATCTAACCGTGGATTACGGCTGGTTGTGGTGGATTGCTAAGCCGCTGTTCCACATTCTCCAGTTCATTCATTCTGTGGTAGCAAGCTGGGGCTGGTCGATCATCCTATTGACCGTGTTGATCAAAGCCATTTTCTACGTACCCAGTGCAATTGGTTTTAGATCCATGGCAAAAATGCGCAAGCTCGGCCCGAAAATGGCCGAACTTAAAGAGCGCTATGGTGAAGATCGACAAAAAATGTCTGCGGAGTTGATGAAAATCTACCGTAAAGAAGGCGTAAACCCAATGACCGGGTGCTTACCGATTCTTATCCAGATGCCGGTGTTCTTGTCTCTTTATTGGGTACTGCTCGAAAGCGTGCAGTTACGTCATACTCCGTTTTTAGGTTATATCGATGACCTATCGGTCATGGACCCGTACTTTATCTTGCCGATCATCATGGGCGTTACCATGTTGATCCAACAGAAATTGCAACCGGCACCTGCCGATCCAATGCAAGCGCGAGTCATGCAGTTTTTACCGATCATGTTCACGGTGATGTTTATTTTCTTCCCAGCTGGCTTGGTTCTTTACTGGGTTGTAAACAACAGTTTATCAATTTTGCAGCAATGGATTATCACCCGTAAAATTGATGCAGAAGGCTAAACAGCAATCTAAGATAAGTTTGAAGAAAGGCGCCTTAAGGGCGCCTTTTTGTTATATCACTCGAGTCAGTGCGAATACCCATGGCTAAACTACTCCATTCCGATCAAGACACCATTGCCGCCATTGCCACAGCCCCCGGACGAGCTGGCATTAGCGTCATTCGCATCTCTGGAAATCAAGCCCTGACCATCGCCCAAACGCTCACCGCCAAGCCACTAAAACCGCGTTACGCAACCCTAGCAGAGCTTCGCAACCAAAACGGAAAACTACTCGACGAAGCCATAGTTATCTACTACCCCGCACCACATTCATTTACCGGAGAACACGTCGTAGAACTCCAAGGCCACGGTGGACATGTGCTTATCAACCGATTGTTGCAAGAGGTTGTACGACTTGGAGCAAGAATTGCGGCACCGGGTGAGTTTTCTCAACGAGCGTTTTTAAACGATAAAATCGACCTCACCCAAGCCGAAGCCATAGCGGATCTAATCGATGCAGGCTCGGAAGCCGCCGCAGACAATGCCTTGATGTCTTTGCAAGGTAGGTTTAAGAAACACATCGAACAACTCTTGCAACAAATTATTGAAATTAGAGTGTATGTAGAAGCGGCTATTGATTTCCCAGAAGAGGAAATCGATTTCTTAAGCGACGGCAAGGTAGAACGAGCCCTTGAAGCAATCATTGAGCAGCTGATCAGTACCGAAAACAAAGCTCAACAAGGAGCTATTTTGAAAGAAGGAATTCGCGTGGTAATCGCCGGACGTCCAAACGCGGGCAAATCCAGCTTACTGAATGCGTTATCGGAGCGGGAATCAGCAATTGTTACCGACATAGCCGGCACCACCAGAGACGTCTTACACGAAACCATTCAGATCGATGGCCTTCCCATCCAAATAACCGACACGGCAGGCATTCGCGATACGGAAGATCCTGTGGAAAAAATTGGCGTGGCCCGCGCTAAACAAGAGCTAGAAAAAGCCCAAGTAGTATTGGTATTGCTGGACTCGAAACTATTATCGATTAGCGAAGGCAATCTAGAGCAAATCTGCAATCAAGAGCTGCAACATCTGGGTTTGACCGAGTTAGCATCCGATAAACTCTGCTTTATTGTGAACAAAATCGATCTAACCACGCTCCCCGAAGGCAGATTGTCTAAACAAAGACACATATTTGCTTTATCGGCGAAAACAGAAACCGGCCTATCGACCCTAAAAACCTTCTTAAAGGAGAAAGCTGGTTATCAACAGGCCCAAGAAGGTTTGTTTACCGCCCGAGCCAGACATTTAAATGCCCTTGCCAGGGCTAAAGAATCTGTGCTGCAAGCGCTGCAACAACTGCGACTCTATAACGCCGGAGAACTGGTCGCCGAAGATCTGCGCAGTGCCCAAGAACAATTGGGAGAAATTACCGGTGAATTCAGTAATGACGACCTCCTCGGAGAAATTTTTTCAAGCTTTTGCATCGGCAAATAACATCACTTCCCATTCAAAAAACCCTTCAGCAAGAAATCTTGGTTACTGATTATTACTCACGTCTAAGTAACCGAGTTCGCCCTCGCCAAGTCATGCGCCTTGATACCCACTCGCGCTTTCAACCGAATATCCTCTAGATTACTTAGCAACGAGATCACTTCGTAAAATCTAACGCTCAATAAACCGCCAAAGACTCGATCAAATACCGTAAAAACACCTACCGAATATCGAGAAAGCGATATTTTTTTCAAAACAATCCAGAAAACTTTTCAAAACAACCTAAAAAACTCAATCGAAAACCTTACTTTCATCTCCACAATCTATACATATGCACTAAAAAAGCACATGAGATTCACTCAATAAACTCAAGTTATTCACAGCTTATAGATAATGTTATGCCTTGCGAAATTGTTATCAACAATTACACACAGACTTATCAACAAAAGTATTCGCAAAAACGGTAAGCGGTATCGATACATTAAGTAGAACTGGCATAACAGGCGTAAAACTTCAGGATAATCCTCAAAAGCATCCCCAATTTAAGGGTATGAATCCCATCGAGACCAGAATCAGGAGAATTCTCTGACAGCTAATTAGCACGTAAAACCGCTGTAAAACAACAACTTCTCTACAACCTTGAAATTTACCTAAGAAATTGATTTTATTAACTTTTATACCAGTTATACCCAGAAAACTGTACAGCTAATTACATAAACAAAAACAATCCTATATATCTCTATATATAAGTATAAATTATTCATAATTCATTTAATTTGAGAGTGAATTTATTTTTGGTGATGAATTGACCAACGCAAACATCTCTATATAATTGCGCCCCCTTTCCTTGAGTCTGCCCCTATCAGTGGGTGAAGATGTAGGTATTCCCAATGTCAGAACACAGTCAACACGCGCACAAGCGCTACCAAGTTATTGTTATCGGTGGTGGTCACGCCGGAACCGAAGCCTGCTTAGCAGCAGCGCGCATGGGTTGCCCAACTTTGTTGTTAACGCACAATGTTGAAACCTTGGGGCAAATGTCCTGTAACCCGGCCATCGGCGGCATCGGCAAGAGTCATCTGGTAAAAGAAATTGATGCCCTAGGTGGCGCCATGGCCAAGGCAACCGATCTTGCCGGTATTCAATTTCGGGTACTCAATGCCCGCAAAGGTCCAGCGGTAAGAGCGACCCGTGCCCAAGCAGACCGCATACTGTACAAGGCCGCCATTCGCAATATTCTTGAGAACCAAGCCAATCTCGATATCTTTCAACAGGCCGCTGAAGACCTGATTCTTGACGGCGACAAGGTTGTTGGTGTTGTTACGCAAATGGGCGTGAAGTTTTACGCCGATGCAGTTGTTCTGACCGCGGGTACCTTCCTCGGCGGTAAAATTCATATCGGTCTAGAAAATTACAGCGGTGGTCGTGCTGGAGATCCGCCATCCATCGGTTTAGCCAATCGTTTACGAGAATTGCCGATCAGCGTTGATCGACTAAAAACGGGAACTCCGCCAAGGATTGACGCAAAAAGTGTTAATTTCGAAGGCTTAGAAGAGCAATGGGGCGATAACCCAGCGCCGGTGATGTCGTTCATGGGTAATCAAGCCCAGCATCCCCAACAAATTTGCTGCTGGATTACACACACTAATGAGCGTACTCACGACATTATCCGCTCAGGCTTCGACCGATCGCCCATGTTTACCGGTGTTATCGAAGGTGTAGGGCCGCGCTACTGTCCGTCCATTGAAGATAAAATCAATCGCTTTGCCGATAAAAGCTCACATCAGATTTTCATTGAGCCAGAAGGCTTAACTACCCATGAGCTTTATCCTAACGGTATTTCTACCAGCCTGCCCTATGACATCCAAGAACAAGCGGTACGCTCCATCAAGGGCTTTGAAAACGCACATATCATGCGTCCGGGTTATGCCATCGAATACGATTTCTTTGATCCGAGAGAGCTGAAATACAATCTCGAAAACCGCTACATTCACGGATTATTCTTTGCCGGGCAAATCAACGGTACCACCGGTTACGAAGAAGCTGCCGCGCAAGGTCTATTGGCTGGTGCTAACGCCGCGCTGGCCGTTACTGGCCGAGAGCCTTGGTGTCCAAGGCGCGACGAAGCCTACATGGGCGTGATGATGGACGACCTGATCAGTCTTGGTACTCGTGAGCCTTACCGCATGTTTACCAGCCGCGCGGAATATCGACTGCTGCTGCGCGAAGATAATGCCGATATTCGGTTGACCGAAATTGGTCGCAAGTTAGGGCTTGTTGATGATCACCGCTGGCAGGTCTTTAGCGACAAACGCGAGCAGGTTGAACGCGAGCAACAACGTATTAAAACCACTTGGATTCAAGCTGGCAGCGACGAAGCAAAAACCATAGAAACTAAACTGCCATCGCCCCTAACCCGTGAATACAGCTTGTTGGATCTTTTGAAACGTCCTGAACTAACCTACGACGATATCGCCGATCTCAAAGGTCAAGGCGCCGTGGACGAGCAAGTACGTGAACAAGTAGAAATTGCGGCAAAGTATTCCGGTTATATCGAACGCCAAAGCCAAGATATCGAGCGTTTGCGTCAACATGAAAACACCTTGATTCCGTCTGACTTCGATTATTCCATCGTGCAAGGGCTTTCTAACGAATTAAAACAAAAGCTCAGTGATGCAAAACCCGAAACCTTGGCAAGAGCATCGCGTCTACCGGGCATTACACCGGCGGCCATTTCGCTGATATTGATATACTTGAAAAAACGTGGCGCCTTACAAAAAGCAAATTTGAGCGAAGCGTAAATTCGAACCTATGTCTGACTTAGCAAACAAACTGAGTGTCCTGATCGATCGTCTAGCGCTGCCAATTACCGACGAGCAATTGGCAATGCTCGTGCAATACGTGGAGCTGTTTCACAAGTGGAACAAAGCCTATAACCTTTCTGCGATTCGCGATCTAGAAGGCATCGTTCATCGTCACATTATCGACAGCTTATCCATCTGCACGCTTTTGCCTAAAACCGAGCAATACCACATCATTGATGTGGGTACAGGCGGCGGTTTACCGGGAATTCCTCTGGCGATTATGAATCCCGGCTGGCAAGTGAGTTTGCTCGATAGCAACGGTAAGAAAACCCGCTTTCTAACCCAAGTGAAAATCGAACTTGGACTTACCAATGTGTCGGTCTTTAACGAACGAGTCGAAAAACACCAACCCACGCAGCCCTTAAATGCTGTCATCAGTCGCGCATTTGCCAGCCTTAAAGATATGATCGAAGGTTGCCAAACGCTTTTAGATGACAAGGGCGTTTTTTGGGCAATGAAAGGCGTTTATCCTGAGCAGGAAATCGCTGAAATGCCCGCGGGTTTTGTAGTTAAAGAAAGCTTCAGTATTCACCTCCCCGACGACGACGCGAGCCGCCATCTGCTGGTGATCACTAAAAACTCAACAGAATAAGTCGAGAGGAACGATCTAACGGCGAGGAATAGTCGCGCGAAATGCTGAGAATTTAGAGTAATTTTCAGCAAATTGGTGTTAATCTACGGCGCTTAAATATCTGTAAGTTGGTTGCTGAATCCATCACGCTAAAGCCTTCTCAGTCATGTACAATTTCCCAGATAACTTCGCCCGGAACTTTTGCGAGTTGTATAGGGCAACATTCTAATTCGAACCGAACCAGTCACAGGTGATCAATTTGAATCGCGTTTTCGCCATTACCAATCAAAAAGGCGGCGTAGGTAAAACCACTACTTGCGTAAATTTGGCGGCGTCGTTGGATGCCACCAAGAAACGAACACTTCTGGTCGATCTAGATCCCCAGGGCAACGCCACCATGGGTTCGGGCGTACAAAAAAATGAGCTGGAAGTATCGATCTACGACGTTATTACCGATCAGGCCAACATTAACGAAGCCATCGTCAAGAGCCAAGCTGGTTACGACGTTTTGCCAGCCAACGGTGATCTAACCGCCGCAGAAGTTGAACTGCTGAGCCTAGATAATCGCGAGCAAAAACTACGTAATGCCCTGAGCGTGGTGAAAAATCAGTACGAATATATTCTTATCGATTGTCCACCGTCACTGAACATGCTTACCGTCAATGCCCTAGCGGCCTGTGACGGTGTCATTATTCCAATGCAATGCGAGTACTACGCACTGGAAGGGCTTTCGGCGCTAATAAGCACAGTTAAGCAAATTCAAGAATTTATTAACCCTAAGCTGTATATCGAGGGGATCTTACGTACCATGTACGATCCGCGTAACAGTTTAACCAACGATGTTTCGTCGCAACTATCCGAGCACTTTGGTGAACGTCTATATCGTACCTGCATACCAAGAAATGTTCGTCTTGCCGAGGCCCCAAGTTATGGTCTGCCGGTATTGGCCTACGATCGACAATCAAAAGGCGCCATTGCATACCTAGCTCTCGCCGGCGAAATGCTCCGTCGGCACGCCTCTAGCGAAGCCTCAGCTCAGGCGTCTTAATAAATCAGTACACTCCGTTAACGCAATCTATTAGGCAACAATCAAGAACTATGGCAGCAAAACGAAAAGGTCTGGGCCGTGGGCTGGACGCATTATTGGGCGGAATGTCCACCAGCGAAAAATCAGCAGAAAGTGTCAGCGCTGCAATCGAGGCGGTAACCTCCTCCGATCCAGGTCCAGAAGGTAGATTCGTTGAGTTACCGGTAGAGTTTATTCAGCGCGGTAAGTATCAACCCCGACGCGATATGAATCCCGAAGCGTTGCAAGAACTAGCGGATTCGATAAAAGCTCAAGGTGTCATGCAACCGATCGTAGTGCGCCCGGTTGGTAACGATAAGTACGAAATCATCGCCGGTGAAAGACGCTGGCGCGCTACTCAGCTCGCACAAATTGCGAAAGTTCCGGCCATTATTCGTGATGTCGCCGATGATGCAGCCATCGCCATGGCATTGATTGAGAATATTCAACGCGAAGATCTCAATCCCATGGAAGAAGCTATGTCGTTAAAACGACTGCAAGATGAATTTGAGTTGACTCACCAAGAAGTTGCTCAGGCCGTGGGTAAATCCAGAACGACTGTCACCAATTTGTTACGACTTCTAGCATTGAGTGACGAAGTAAAGCGCATGCTCGAAAACGGCGACATAGAAATGGGTCATGCACGCTGTTTATTAACATTGAACTACGCTGAGCAAAAAGACGTTGCCAGCCAAGTTATTGGCCGCGGACTGTCGGTACGACAAACCGAAGCTTTGGTTAGAAAGCTTCAAGAAGAAACCGTAAAACCCAAGCCAAAAAACCAAATTACTCCAGATTTACACAAGCTTGAGGAAGGACTTTCCGAAAAAATAGGCGTGCCCGTAAACGTAGTGCATTCGGCAAAAGGCGCAGGAAAGCTTGTGCTCAAGTACAATAACCTCGATGAACTCGATGGAATTCTTGCTCACCTTGGCTTTAATCAAAACGACGACTGACACCATTTTTTTTGATTTTCACCGACCAATCTAACATTCCCTTCGCGAATTTAATCGAATAATTCGCAGGTGTAAGAGTAACCGCTTTTACACCTCATGAGGTTTCGATTTATGCCCATTCAATGTTACCGATATTACCTGAGATGGTTAAAAAACTTCCAAATTGATCGAGTTGTGTAACCGATATCAAAGATTTTCGAGCAAAAGCTGTGCAGAGAATTCAGAAAAAATAGCCTTTTGGGTGACTGTTGCACGGCTATAAAGCAGAAAAAATGACATAAAATTGCCAAATTTTCGTCAAATTTGGGCATGTTTTTAATACAGATATGTCGTGTATTTCAACGTATAAAGTAAAACTTAATAATCGTTCAATATTTACTTGATTAATTTCAAAATAATAGATCACGTGTCATAAAAATTTAGAAACCCTTATATAAAAATCATTCTAAAGATAGTAACCACTTGCTATCAAAAAAAATCCGGGCCGAACTTAATCGCTGAGAAGACTTTTTTTATTACAATTATTAATAAAGGTTTGGAAAATTACCCTTTCTAATACTTTAATATATCTACCAACTTTGGTGGGATTATCCGGAAGCTTTGTTGAACCGCGCCCAATTTATCCCTATAATTCGCACCGCTCTTAACCCAGTGGTGAAAAGCACAAATTTAGGGCGTGTTTTAAGGGTTAAGTGGTAAAAAATTAACGTCAGATTTACGAATGCTGACCATCCGGTTCTTAAATAACTTGCGGTTTTATTGACAAAAACCCAACGCATTAGATGTTTTATGAATCGAGGCAGTATCCAAAGACCACCAGTTTTTAAAGCAAGCTTTATTCAGCTTATTTTACTGGTTGCAACCACCGTTTTAGCTTATTTGCTCAGTAGCAAAGTTATCGCATATTCGATATTGCTAGGTGGATTGCTCGTCGTTTTGCCGAATGTTTATTTCGCCTTCTACGCGTTTCGCTTTATGGGCTCGCGTCAGGTTGGTAGTGCCTTACACAGTATTTATAGAGGTGAGATGGGGAAATTTACTCTCACTCTCGTTGGGTTTGCGCTGGTGTTTTTGCTCGTCAAGCCATTACACAGCCAGGCTCTGTTCAGTGCCTTTGTTGTCACAACTGTTATTCATTGGATAACTACCTCCAAGTTGGTAGTCGCGCCACGATCGTGAGTCGCTTGATCATGAATAAAAGTAGCTGAGGCAACCCACTGAACCCCTGAATTTTCCATGGAACTCTTTCAAGGATAGAAAATTCTTCAGGGAAAACAGAATTTTTTACTTTTTAGGTGTGAGATTAACATGGCAAGCGAAGCTCAAGATTCGACTGGATATATCCAGCACCATCTTCAAAACCTTACCTACGGTAAGCTACCTGCCGGCTTTGAACGTCACGACGAACATGGTCAGGTTCACGTTTTAGAATACTCAGAATGGACTTTCGCACACAGTAGCGAAGAAGCCACCGCTATGGGTTTTAACGCAATTCACGTTGATACTCTTGGTTGGTCTATTGTTCTAGGTGCTCTATTTATCTTTATTTTTTCTCGTGTTGCTGCCAAAGCTACCATTGGTAAGCCAACGGGTTTACAGAGCTTTGTTGAGCTTGTTGTAAGCTTTGTAAATAACACCGTAGAAGACATTTTCCATTATAAAAATCGCATGATTGCCCCTATGGCTTTGACCATTTTCTCGTGGGTATTCATGATGAATTTAATGGACCTTATCCCTGTGGATTGGTTGCCTGTTGCCGCTGCAAAAGTTACTGGTAATGAGCATCTTTTCTTTAAAGTCGTTCCAACAACAGATCCAAACGCAACCCTAGGTATGGCGCTGACCGTATTTGCTTTGATGATTTTCTTTAGCATCAAAGAAAAAGGTTTGATGGGTTTTATCAAGGAATTGACGCTACACCCATTCCACTCTGGAAAAATCTATATCGATATTTTCTTAATCCCAATTAACCTGATTTTGGAAACCGTATCTCTAATCGCCAAACCAATTTCTCTGGGTCTGCGATTGTTCGGAAACCTATACGCCGGTGAAATGATTTTCATCCTAATCGCGCTAATGTTTGGTGCCGGTTTGGTATTAGGCATATTTGGTGGCGTGTTGCAGTGGGCATGGGCGGTATTCCATATCTTGGTTATCACTCTTCAAGCGTTCGTGTTCATGGTATTGACCACTGTATATATGGCAATGGCACACGATACCGGCGAAAACCACTAAGTTAAGACCATCAGATTTATATCATCTCGATGCCAAGCGGCGCTTGCAGCATCGAGATAGCAGCAATAACGATTTCAGTTTTACATTTTTCAATTTAAAAACTTAAAAGTAGGAGAAAACAATGGAAGCTTTAGGTTTAGTTTACGTAGCGGCAGCTCTATTGATCGGTTTAGGTGCTTTAGGCACTGCGATCGGTTTCGGTTCTTTAGGCGGTAAATTGCTTGAAGGTTCTGCTCGTCAACCAGAACAAGGCCCAGCACTTCAAGGTAAAATGTTCCTTATGGCAGGTTTATTGGATGCGGTTCCAATGATCGGTGTTGGTATCGGCATGTACCTTATCTTCGTAGTTGCACCTGGTTTGGCTGGTTAATGGCCAATTTTGCTTAAAACCTTTCATCCATTAAGCAAAGAGGTGTTGGTATGAATATCAACTTAACACTCATCGGTCAGTCGATTACTTTCCTCATTTTCATAGCATTTTGTTGGAAGTACGTTTGGCCGGCGTTGATCAAAGTTATGAAAGACCGCGAAGATAAAATCGCCGCCGGTCTTGAAGCTGCTGACCGTGCAGACAAAGATTTGGAGCTTGCTCAGAAAGAAGCTGCGAAGAAATTGCACGAAGCAAAAGAACAAGCTGCTTCGATTCTTGATCAAGCAAACAAGCGCGCTAATCAAATTGTTGATGAAGCTAAGCAACAAGCTACTGCCGAAGCTGGTCGTATTAAGACCGCCGCTGAAGCAGAAGTTGAGCAAATGGTTAACCGTGCGAAAGAAGAATTGCGCGGAAAAGTTGCTGCTCTGGCGATTGCCGGCGCTGAAAAAGTGTTGCAAGCAAACATCAACGAGGCCGCTAACACCGAATTGGTGAACAAGTTGGCCGCTGAACTATAAGCGAGGAGATTATGGCTGAACTTACGACTCTTGCCCGTCCCTACGCGAAAGCTGCTTTTGAATTTGCAAAAGAAGCTAAAGCGTTAGACAAGTGGGCAGAAATGTTGTCGGTTGCAGCTGCAGTATCGCAGTCCGATACCGTAGCCAAATTGCTGGCTTCTCCCACGCAAACAGCAGCGCAAAAAGGCGAAGCTTTTGTCGGTGTTTGTGGCGATGCCATCGACGACAAAGGTCAAAACTTTATCCGCAATCTGGCGGCGAACAAACGTCTTGGATTACTTCCGTTTATTTCGGAGCTGTTCGAAGCATTTAAAGCGCAATTAGAAAAGTCAGTTGATGTTGACGTTTCTAGCGCCTTCGAATTGCCACAAGCAACCCTAGATAAGTTGGCGCAAGCATTAAAAACCAACCTTGGTCGCGAAGTAAAAGTACAAGGTATGGTGGATCCGAGCCTGATTGGCGGTGTGTTAATTCGCGCCGGTGATACAGTTATCGATCAATCCATCAAAGGTCGGCTTGCCAAACTCGCCGAAGCAATGAACGCCTAATTCATTAGGGTAGGAACTAGCATGCAGCAACTGAACCCTTCAGAAATCAGTGAAATCATCAAGAGTCGTATCGAAACTCTTGATGTTAAAACCGAAGCCCAAAACGAAGGCACGGTAGTATCGGTAACCGACGGTATCATTCGTATTCACGGTCTTGCGGAAGCAATGTACGGTGAAATGATTGAGTTTGAAGGTGGTGTTTATGGTTTGGCACTTAACCTTGAGCGAGATTCCGTTGGTGCGGTAATTCTTGGTGACTACCAAGGCGTTGCCGAAGGACAAACGTGTAAATGTACCGGCCGTATTCTAGAAGTACCGGTTGGTAACGAAGTATTAGGTCGCGTTGTTGACGCATTGGGTAACCCAATCGACGGCAAAGGCCCACTAAATACTAAAATGACCGACGCGATTGAGAAAATCGCTCCGGGTGTAATCGCTCGTCAAAGTGTTGACCAACCTGTTCAATTGGGTTTGAAAGCCGTTGATGCGATGGTACCGGTAGGTCGTGGTCAGCGTGAGTTGATCATTGGTGACCGTCAAACAGGTAAAACCGCTATTGCTGTTGACGCCATCATCAACCAAAAAAATACTGGCATTAAATGTATTTACGTTGCTGTTGGTCAAAAAGCATCTTCTGTTGCCGCCGTTGTGCGTAAACTGGAAGAGCACGGCGCAATGGCTCACACCATTGTTGTTGCTGCTACCGCTTCTGATCCAGCATCCATGCAGTTCTTGGCGCCTTTCGCCGGCTGTACTATGGGTGAATACTTCCGCGATCGCGGTGAAGACGCATTGATCATTTATGATGACTTAACCAAGCAAGCTTGGGCTTATCGTCAAATTTCATTGCTACTTCGTCGTCCTCCAGGTCGTGAAGCTTACCCTGGTGACGTTTTCTATTTGCACTCACGCTTACTTGAGCGTGCGTCTCGTGTAAACGCCGACTACGTTGAGAAATTCACCAATGGTGAAGTGAAAGGTAAAACCGGTTCTCTAACCGCGTTACCAATCATCGAAACCCAAGCGGGTGACGTATCTGCGTTCGTACCAACCAACGTGATCTCAATTACCGATGGTCAGATCTTCTTAGAAACTGACTTGTTCAACTCAGGTGTTCGTCCTGCGATGAACGCTGGTATTTCGGTATCTCGTGTGGGTGGTGCTGCACAGACCAAAATTATCAAAAAGCTTTCTGGTGGTATCCGTACTGCTCTTGCGCAATATCGTGAATTGGCGGCGTTCTCTCAGTTCGCTTCTGACCTTGATGAAGCGACAAAAGCCCAGCTTGACCACGGTGAGCGCGTAACCGAGTTAATGAAGCAGAAGCAATTCCAACCTCTTTCTACTGCTGAAATGGGTGTGTTGTTGTACGCGGCTAACGAAGGTTACTTGAAGGATGTAGCTGTTGCGAAGATTGGTTCTTTCGAATCTGCTCTACTTGCTTATATGGCATCTGAGCACGGCGAATTGATGAGCCAAATCGTTGCGTCTGGTAATTACGACGACAATATCGCGGCGACCTTCAAAGCAGCTATCGAAAGCTTTAAAGCAACCCAAACCTGGTAATCATCAGGCCAGGAGCTGCTGCTTGAGTTCGCTTGAGCAGCAGTGGTAATTCATAAATACGATTCGAGGGCCAGTTATGGCAGTCGGAAAAGAGATACGCACACAAATTGCCAGTATTAAAGGCACGCAAAAAATTACTTCTGCAATGGAAATGGTTGCGGCGAGTAAAATGCGTAAAGCTCAAGATCGTATGGAAACTGGTAAACCCTACGCCCAGCGCATGCGAGCTGTAGTTGGTCACTTGGCAAATGCCAATCCCGAATACAAGCACATGTACATGGTAGAGCGTGAGGCGAAGCGAGTTGGTTACATTATTGTTTCCAGTGATCGAGGCCTTTGTGGTGGCTTAAATATTAACGTCTTTAAAAAAGCGATCCTGTCTAGCAAAGAATGGGCAGATAAAGGCGTAGCTGTTGATCTTGCATTGATTGGTGCAAAAGCAAGCGGCTTCTTCAAAAGTGTTGGCGGTAACGTGGTTGCGAGAATTCGCGATCTAGGTGAAGCGCCAAGCATCGCAGATCTAATTGGTAGCGTTAAAGTCATGTTGGATGCTTATTCCGACGGAAAGATTGACCGCCTATATTTGGTTGGCAACGAGTTTGTAAACACAATGGTACAAAAACCATTTGTAAGCCAACTACTACCGTTAGAACCCGAAGAAAACGAAGAGCTAAAACACCACTGGGATTACATCTACGAACCAGATGCTGAGGAGCTACTTGACGGACTTTTGACTCGTTATGTTGAGTCTCAGGTTTATCAGGCCGTTGTCGAAAACGCAGCTTGTGAGCAAGCGGCACGTATGATCGCAATGAAAAATGCGACCGACAACGCGGGTGATCTTATCGAAGGTTTACAGCTTGTGTACAACAAAGCGCGTCAAGCTGCGATCACTCAAGAGCTTTCAGAGATTGTTGGTGGTGCGGCTGCGGTTTAACCCAGCGAGCCCAAATAAACGCTTTTTTAATTTCAAATTTTTAAGAGGAATCGGAAATGAGTAGCGGACGCATTGTGCAGATCATCGGTGCCGTTATCGACGTTGAATTTCCACGCGATTCCGTACCTAAAGTATACGACGCATTAACTGTTGCAAATAAAGGTTTAACCTTAGAAGTACAGCAACAGCTAGGTGACGGTGTGGTACGTACAATCGCCATGGGTTCGTCCGAAGGTGTTAGCCGTGGTCTTGCAGTTGAGAACACGCACGCACCAGTTTCTGTACCAGTTGGTATCGAAACACTTGGTCGAATCATGGATGTTCTAGGCAACCCAATCGACGAAGCCGGTGAAATTGGCGAAAAAGAACGTATGCCAATTCACCGTAAAGCGCCAGCCTATGACGAGCTTGCAGCTTCAACGGAATTGCTAGAAACAGGTATCAAAGTTATCGACCTAGTTTGTCCATTCGCCAAGGGTGGTAAAGTAGGTTTGTTCGGTGGTGCTGGTGTTGGTAAAACCGTAAACATGATGGAATTGATCAACAACATCGCCAAAGAGCACAGCGGTTTGTCTGTATTCGCCGGTGTTGGTGAGCGTACTCGTGAAGGTAACGACTTCTACTACGAGATGAAAGAGTCCAACGTATTGGGCAAGGTTGCGATGGTTTACGGCCAGATGAATGAGCCTCCAGGCAACCGTCTTCGCGTAGCTTTGACCGGTCTTACCATGGCGGAAAAATTCCGTGACGAAGGTAAAGATGTACTGTTGTTCGTTGATAACATCTACCGTTACACCCTAGCGGGAACCGAAGTATCGGCTCTTCTAGGTCGTATGCCTTCTGCGGTAGGTTACCAGCCAACTCTTGCAGAAGAGATGGGTGTACTTCAAGAACGTATTACTTCTACCAAAACTGGATCAATTACCTCGGTTCAAGCCGTATACGTTCCTGCGGATGACTTGACTGACCCAAGCCCTGCAACCACGTTTGCTCACTTGGATTCAACCGTTGTATTGTCTCGTGACATCGCTGCTAAAGGTATCTACCCTGCGGTTGACCCACTAGATTCTACATCTCGTCAGTTAGATCCTTTGATCATCGGTAATGAGCACTACGAAACTGCCCGTGGTGTGCAAACTGTTCTTCAACGCTATAAAGAGTTGAAAGACATTATTGCCATCTTGGGTATGGATGAGCTTTCTGAAGAAGATAAGCAAATCGTTGTTCGTGCACGTAAAATCGAGCGTTTCTTGTCACAACCTTTCCACGTGGCAGAAGTGTTCACCGGTGCACCTGGTAAATACGTAACACTAAAAGAAACTATTCGTGGTTTTAAAGGCATTCTTGCGGGTGAATTCGATAACTTGCCAGAACAAGCTTTCTACATGGTAGGTTCTATCGACGAAGCAATCGAAAAAGCGAACAAAATGAAGTAATCCGCAAGGGTTACTTCTAGCTTTTAAGATAGTTTAACTCGGCGTCGAATTTTCGGCGCCCTGCTACCACCAAGAGGCGATACAATGGCTATGACCGTGCATTGCGACATAGTTAGTGCTGAAGACTCAATCTTTTCAGGTCTTGTAGAGATGATCGTTGCTGCTGGCAGCGAAGGTGATGTGGGAATTGGTTACGGCCACGCCCCATTGCTTACTGCTCTCAAACCTGGACCTATTCGTGTCATCAAGCAAGGCGGTGAAGAAGAGATTTATTATATTTCCGGCGGCTACTTAGAAGTACAGCCCTCGGTAATGATTGTCTTAGCTGACACAGCCGTGCGAGCCGAAGATCTTGACGAAGCAAAAGCTTTGCAAGCCAAAAAAGATGCTGAAGCTGCATTAAGCACTCAGTCTTCTGAGTTGGACTATTCTTTAGCCACCGCACAACTTGCAGAAGCGGCAGCGCAACTTCGCACACTTCAAGCAATTCGTAAAAATCTAGGTCATTAATAAGTACACACTTATTTTTGACTAAAAATACGAATTCTTTAAAAGGCAGTTTTTACTGCCTTTTTGTATTTCTGGTAAACAATACTTATTTAAAACCCAATCACTATAAGCACTTTTTCGATACAATCTCACCTAATCAAACCAATAACGATTCAATTTAGTATCTGCCAAAGCTTGATGATTTTACAGCCAACGTTCAAAACCAGGCATAATCACACCTTCTCACCTTCAAAGAAAAGACCCGCTTTATGATCGACGTTATCGTACTTGCTGCCGGTAAAGGCACCCGCATGAAATCTTCATTACCAAAGGTATTAAATACCATTGGTGGCAAATCCATGGTGGAGCATGTAATCGATAGCGCTTCTTTCATAAATAACGCCAGAGTTCATTTGGTGGTCGGCCATCAAGCTGACAAGCTTAAAGAAGCCTTGTCGCATCGAGAAATCAACTTTGTTGAACAGGCTCAGCAACTGGGTACCGGCCACGCCGTACAAATGGCATTGCCCGATATTCAACCTTGGGGTGTAAGCTTGATTTTATACGGTGACGTTCCGCTAATTTCCGCCTCCACGCTTCAACAACTTATCAAACTTGTCGATGAAACCAGCCTAGCTCTGCTAACTGTTCATATGGAAGACCCAACAGGTTATGGGCGCATTGTGCGTGATCGAGATGACAACGCCATCGCAATTGTTGAACACAAAGATGCCGACGCAGGCCAGCTTGCCATTCACGAAATCAACACCGGTATCATGGCGGTCAATAACGAAGACCTAGTCAAATATTTGCCCAAACTCGAAAACAACAATCGGCAAGGTGAATATTACCTCACCGACCTTATTGCCATGGCGGTTGCAGACGGTAAAAATATCCGCACAGTTGAGCCGGATTCACCAGAAGAGGTGCTTGGAGTGAATACTCGCTTACAACAAGCGGAGCTCGAGCGCTATTATCAATACAACCAAGCGCAAAAACTGTTGGAATCAGGCACGCACCTACTTGACCCTAATCGCATTGATGTGCGCGGAGAACTGGTCTGCGACGATGGTGTAAGTATCGACGCGAATTGTATATTTGAAGGCAAGGTTACCTTAGGCGAAAACACGGTTATTGAATCAAACTGTGTCATTAAAAATGCGGTTATCGGTAAAGGCGTAGTGATTAAGGCGTTTTCTCATCTCGAAGACGTAGTCATCAACGATGGCTGTGACGTTGGCCCCTACGCACGTTTACGCCCCGGCACCGAGTTGGCCAATGGCGCAAAAATTGGCAACTTTGTTGAGGTTAAGAAATCAAAAATCGGCATTGGCAGCAAGGTGAATCATCTAAGCTACATTGGCGATGCCGAAATCGGCGAAGGCACTAACATTGGTGCCGGAACCATCACCTGTAACTACGACGGTGTGAACAAGCATCTCACCAAAATCGGTGATGATGTCTTTGTGGGATCAAATACAGCTTTGGTGGCACCCGTTGAAATCGAAAGTGGCAGCACAATTGGTGCTGGATCAACCATCACCAAAAGCGTACCTAAAGACCAGCTCGCGTTAACACGTCCAGAACAGGTACACAAATCGTCTTGGGTACGACCGACGAAAAAAAAATCGTAACTTAATTCATAAAATGTCGATAAAAAAGACGAACTACTCGGAATAACTATGTGTGGAATTGTCGGCGCCATCGCCAACCGAACGATAAATGCAATTTTGATTGAAGGTCTACGTCGCCTTGAATATCGTGGTTATGATTCAGCCGGTGTTGGCTTAATCAATAAAGAAAGCCAAGCGCTGGAATTGTGTAAATCGGTAGGCAAGGTCCAAGAACTTGCCGACAAATTAGAAAATACTCGCCAGCAAGGTAATGTAGGTATTGCTCATACTCGTTGGGCGACCCACGGCAAACCTACAGAAGTAAACGCGCACCCACATAGAAGTCACGATATTGCCATAGTTCACAACGGCATCATTGAAAACTACCAAGAGCTCAGAAAAACCTTACGCGCAGAAGGTTATGAATTCATAAGTCAAACCGACTCAGAAGTTGTTGCACATCTTATTCACTATCACAAACAAACCAGCGCAAGCTTATTAGAAGCCATTCAAAAAACCATTACAGAACTTAAAG
Source organism: Sessilibacter sp. MAH1 (assembly GCF_054658315.1). Taxonomy (NCBI): domain Bacteria; kingdom Pseudomonadati; phylum Pseudomonadota; class Gammaproteobacteria; order Cellvibrionales; family Cellvibrionaceae; genus Sessilibacter; species Sessilibacter sp. MAH1. Next base: position 255,338 of record NZ_BAAGIC010000005.1, on the reverse strand, counting down.
GCGCCTATGGTCTTGCTTGTATCAGTGAACAAGATGTAGATAACCTGTACGTAGCTCGTCAAGACAGTCCATTAGTCATTGGCGTTGGTATTGATGAAAACTACGTGGCATCTGATCCGTTAGCGCTTCGTCAAGTGACCGATCGCTTTGTATATCTTGAAGATGGCGAAGTTGCGCGAGTATCCACAACCGGTTATGAAATCTTTAATAAAGAAGGTAAAGCCGTAGAACGCGACATTGAAATCAGTCGAGACACGGTTGAGTCTGTTGATAAAGGAGCCTACCGTCACTACATGCTCAAAGAAATTTTTGAGCAGCCTAAAGCGTTAAAAAATACGTTGCTTGGCCGCGTTGGTAATCAAACCGTTTTTGAAGAAAGCTTTGGTTCTGAAGCCACCACCATCTTTGATCAAGTAAAACAGGTGCAAATAGTTGCCTGTGGTACCAGCTACCATGCCGGATTTGTCGCTAAATATTGGTTTGAAGACTGGGCGGGAATTCCCTGCAACGTCGAAGTTGCCAGCGAATTTAGATATCGAAACCCCGTCGTGCAAGATAACACCCTATTTGTGACCATCTCACAATCGGGTCAAACCGCAGATACCTTAGCAGCACTGAGTGAAGCTAAAGACGCCAACTATTTAGCGACTCTCGCCATTTGTAACGTCGCCGCTAGCCAATTGGTTCGTCAGTCCGATCTTGCTTTCATCACTCAGGCAGGCGTTGAAATCGGCGTTGCCTCCACAAAAGCTTTCACCACTCAGCTAATCGGTTTGCAGTTGTTGGTTATTGCCCTGGGCAGACGCGCGCGCCTAAGTGCAGAGCGCGAAAAACAATTGGTGTCTAACCTAACGGATATTCCGGTTTTCTGTGCCGCAGTATTGCAACTCAACAACACCATCGCCACCATCAGTAAACATTTTACCGAAAAACATCACTGCTTATTTTTAGGTCGCGGCGTGCAATACCCCATTGCACTAGAAGGCGCATTAAAAATAAAAGAGATTTCATACATTCATGCAGAGGCTTATCCGTCTGGTGAGCTAAAACACGGGCCGTTAGCCTTGGTTGATAGCGACATGCCGGTTATTGCCGTAGCGCCCAGCGGCGATTTATTGGAAAAAATTAAATCCAATTTAGAAGAAGTTGCCGCTCGCGGCGGCAAGTTGTACGTATTCGCCGATGAAAATGCCGGATTCCGAAACGACGAGCAAACCACAGTAATTAACATTCCTCACTGCCCACAAAGCATTGCACCGATCATCTACACCCTGCCCTTACAGTTACTGGCTTATCATGTCGCTGTAAATAAAGGCACCGATGTAGACCAGCCACGTAATTTGGCTAAGTCTGTTACTGTGGAATAAAAGCTATTTGGATTAATCCGGTATGAATTAATCCAAAATTAAGCCTTGCGTTATGATGATGGAAATCCTTGAATAAATATTCAGGGATTTCTTCACTTATTGCATCAAAGAAAAATGAATACACACTAATCTTCAAAAAATTCTCTATTAAAAACACCTTAACGCTCTCGCAATAAACTACCGTTTTTTATCGATTAACCTAATCAAAAATCTGACAATTACCGCCTTTTATTCGTCTTGAGTATCTCTGATTTCGAGTAGTTTTAAATGAACCTAGCATTACTGAGTGTATTTATTCCCACCATTTTATTTATATCCATCACGCCGGGTATGTGCATGACCCTAGCGCTGAGTTTGGGTATGAGCATTGGTTACCGCAAAACCCTATGGATGATGTTAGGTGAAGTCATTGGTGTGGGTATTGTTGCGATAACTGCGGTGCTGGGTGTGTCGTCGGTAATGTTGAATTATCCGTGGCTATTCACAGGTTTAAAAATTGTTGGCGCCCTATACCTATTTTATTTGGGTGTATCCATGTGGCGATCTAAAGGTCGTTTAGCGCTCAGCGATTCACCAGAAAATATAAATACAAACGCAAATTGGAATTTAATTACCCAAGGATTCTTAACCGCCATTGCCAACCCAAAAGGCTGGGCATTTATGGTGTCTCTATTACCGCCGTTTATCGATATCAATAAATCCATGACGCAACAATTAATGGTAATAGTGGGCATTATTATGGTGTCGGAATTTTTATGCATGAGCTTATACGCAACCGGCGGCAAAGCGTTAAAAAGAGTTTTAGGTCATTCCGAAAATGTGCGTCTGATAAATAGAATATCTGGCAGTTTAATGGTGGGTGTAGGTGTTTGGTTGTTAATGAGTTAGATAACATCGCCTCGTAAAACTATAATTCATTACAAAATTAGGAGTTTAGAGTTTTCAAGAGACGTATATTGTTTTGAAGGATTCGTTATAGGCTTTTTGTAATTTATTTAGGATATTAATTAAGAGAGATCGTGCTCGTCGATTTCTTTATCTAATTCTTCCTTAGTTACATAGCGCTTTATTATTTGGCCATTTTCATCGAGGCGTTCAAAAACGAATCGGCCTGTAGCTATTTCTTCTGAAAGTATCTCTAAACCGGCTTCTAAACTTTCACGCGCAGCTTCTTGACCGGCCTGGGCGGCTAGTTCGCAAATTTCTTCTAAGCTCACTTCTGTAATGTCGCGTTTTTTGTCCGTCATACTTCTCTCCACATTTTTCAATTTACTTTTAATTTTGGGGCTATGAACTCTAACGTTACAGGTAGTAGTTTGTGTGAGCTAGGTCATAGTATTGTTATTGTTTAAAGACTGATTGGTTATGAGAGAACTATGTTTAAATCGCTGATATTTATAGAATTTTATGGTTATAAATCTCACATCTCGTCAGATAATAGAATAGGAAACTATGATTAACTTAGAGTTTCTCGCGACACAAGGATGTGTCGCCAATTTCAAGAACAGTAAGTGATTGAAATTGTGAAGAAATTGGAAATCGCATTTTCAATTTCTATCCTCTGATTAAATCAGAGATGAGTTAATCAGAGGTTCCAATATGTATTACAGGTTACACACGGTAATACGTCATTTAGGCAAATTACTCCGAGCTAACGATAACTTTATACAATCCGGTACTTTTCTTTTATGAGCCAGCTTCCCCCCCGCCAGCAAATCACCGAGAAATTCCCCGTTGTGGGTGAAAGCAGTCCCGGTTTTGAGTTAACGCACGATAACTGGCAGTTGCAGATTACGGGTTTGGTGGATTCCCCGTTAACCTTATCTTGGCAGGATTATTTGAAGCTTGGTCATCAGACTTGGCATTTTGATATTCACTGTGTAACGCGCTGGAGTAAGTTGGGTAACAGTTTCACCGGAGTAGCACTGAAAGATGTGTTGGCCTTGGCGGGTGTGCAATCGGAGGCGAAATTTGTGCAATTTATCGCCTATTCGGATCGTGATCACGACACCAGTTTACCGCTAGATGTTTGCCTTAACGACGATGTTTTGATCATTCACGAGGTCAACAACGAGCCGCTGTCAGCGGAGCACGGTTTTCCGGTACGTACCTTTGCGCCGTCTAAATATTTCTACAAAAGCTTAAAATGGTTGAAAGAAATTCGTTTAATTAAAGAAGATCAACTGGGTTTTTGGGAGCGAGGTGGTTACCACAATAACGCCGATTTTGTGAAAGAAGAGCGTTATGTCTCCGGTAATTTAACCGAAAAAGAATTATCGAGGTTGCGTGAAACCAAGAATTTTTCTCGCTTTAAAGATCAGGTGTTAATTTCCTTAGACCTATCGAACTTAGACTTCTCGGGAGCGGACTTAAGCGGCGTACAACTCAAAAACTGCAATTTGGATGGCTGTAATTTCGAAGCGGCTAATTTGGTAAAAGCGAACTTATCTAATTCATCGGTGCTTAACGCTAATCTCAAAAACGCCAATCTTGAAGGTGCAGATTTAGATGGTGTGTTGTTTATGGGTTCGGACTTGACCGGTGCTAATTTAAATTTCACTTTTTTGAACGCAACGGAGTTCACAAGGGAAGGTTTTGATCCTGCATCTGTAAAAAATATTCAATTTGATAACGCCGTCATCAATGGGTTGGTTGCAAAACAATTAGAATTCTTGGTCAAGCAAGGGTAGATTGCCGGTTTTCTGAATTTGGGCAGTTTTAATAAGATGCATCTGGTTTGTTGTTTATTGATGAGACATTTAAATAAAAACAATGCAGATGTTGAGTTAGATTTTATAAATGCCAAATGTCATGTTAAAAGAAAATCGCAGTCGCCCTATCGTTTATTCCGTCGCGTTTAAAGGTTGTTTTGACGGACTTACTAAGATGAGGGAAAGCGATGCCAACTATTCGAATTTCAGGTTCGGTAGGTGTTGGTGGCCGTAATAATGCCGCCGATGTGCGCCTAGTTACAGCCTTACTCAACGTCTATCGACGTCAAAACAATCAAGCTGCCATACCGGTGGTTGATCAAGTTAAAGAACAACTCAATGTCGCCATCAGCGACTTTCAGAGAGTGCGATTGAACAGCGCGCGTCCAGATGGACGTGTTGATCCGGGTGGTCGCACCTTTTCTACTTTATCGACAATCTTATCGAACGTATTTACGCCAGAGCCTCTGGTAAATCCTACGATAGGAACGGTTACTTGGGAGGCGGAAGGCCAAGAAGGTGGCCGCTTTCACAGTCGAAAATTACACGTGCCATCGGCAAGTTCCGGTCTAACCTTGGGTCGAGGTTATGACATGAAGACCAAAACCAAAGGTCAAGTTCGCGCCGATTTTATGGTTGCGGGCATCGATAAAACCAAAACCGAAGTATTGGTTAACGCGGTTACTCTGCAAGGCAATCGAGCCGATCAATTTATCGTTGATAACGACTTACTAGACTTCGAAATTACACCACTTGCACAACTGAAATTGTTCGAAATCAGTTACGAGCTCGAAGCGTCTGAGGTGCGTCGAATCTCTGGCAAAAGTGACGTGGTCAATCTTTATGGTCAGCTCGATTGGGACACTACCCATCAAGCCATCAAGGATATCTTGGTCGATTTAAAATTCCGTGGCGATTACACCGGCGCGGCACGTCGATTTATTCAGGCTCCTGCCGTGAACAATAACTTGGTAGAATTTAGAGATCTCATTGGTGATCGCGGTCGTTGGCAAAATGTTCCGCAAGATCGCTTTAATCGTCGTGTTCGTTTTTTGGCTAATGCAAGATGATAAATCGTTTGTTTGGTGTGTTTCCTGTTAAAAAATCAGTGTTACTTACAACAGTGTTTGCTTTGCAACTACCGATGTTGGCCTGCGCACAGCAACCCGTCGCGTCGGGTTTAAGCTCCGACGTGCCTTTAAGCGTTTGGGGAATTGAGCTAAAACGTGTTAACAATCAGTTAATTCGCGTGCTTCGCCACAATATGGAAATTGAGCCTAAGATTGTGATCGAGCGTATCGCCACACCGGATTTAACGCTGTTAGAAAAGCTCGAAGTAACGGGCTTTGAATACGGGGACGAGAAATACACCTTTGCCGATTCACAAGGTGCTTTTTTGGAGTCGCTAGACATTGACGGTCAAGCGGTGCATTTTGCCATTGAGTTTTATTTTAACCAAGGCGGTTCGGCATTGCTGAATTGCTCGGTGCGAATAGAAGCCGACAAGCTGGTACAGCAAGAATGTTTTAGCCAGTAATTATTGAAAAAGCATCACTGAATTTTGTAATTGGTGATGCTTCTTTAAACGCAACGCTGTGCAGACGAAAATCTTAACGAACGCGTTCGTACTTTGCAGATCAATAATGCTACATGCCTACTAAGCAATTTCTTTTAACGGCATACCCAAGAAAAATCCCTGCCCTCTGTGTACATTCAATGTCTTCAGCATGCTCAGTTCTTCTTGAGTTTCAATACCTTCGGCAATTACCTGATAATCCATTGCGTGTGAAAATTCCACCAACGACTGTGTAAGGAGTTGGGCATCTCTATTTTCGTGAATCGAGCGAATAATTTCGCGGTCAATTTTTATAATGTCGGGTTTTAATTTTAAGATATGCTTGAGCGACGCATAACCTGAGCCCACGTCATCAATTGCCAATTTAACACCGCGTGCGCGCAACGGTTTTAAAATGGAATTTATTTCTAAATAGTCTTCAATAACATCGTGCTCGGTTAGCTCAATAACAACGTTGTGATTGCTGTTAAGCAAATAATCAAACTGGTTTTGATTCTCCAATAAAGTACTTGGCGATAAATTTAATGACAGATATTCCGATTTGTCGCGTTTGGCAAAAACTTCACTATCGCCAAAGTTTAATAACGACTTTTCTATCGCAGCGGTTTCTAGTTGCGACAATAATCCCACATTTTTAGCCTGCGAAAACCATAAGTCTGGACTAGAAAACTTAAAATTATTAAATCGAGTTAATGCCTCAAAACCTACCCGTTTGTGATCGGTTAAAGAGTAAATAGGCTGAAAGACTGGATAAAAGTCTAACGTAGCTAAGATGGCATTGATTTGGTTTTTTCGACAGTCAAAATCGTTGGCATGTTTAACATTTTTTTCCAACACTAAAGCAGCGCAATACGATAAAAAGCGAACGGTTTCTAAATCGCGAGCATTTAACTGATAGTTTGGCTTTCGACTAAAACAACAAAAGGTGCCGTAAACGGATTCGTCAGAAAAAACCAGTGGCACACTCACGTGGGCGCCAATGGGTAACTTGTTGGTTGCTGGTAGCTCAAGCGCACTTGTGTGATCAATAGCATTTAAAATTAATTCGGGCAGCCGACCGTCTAAAACTCTTTGGCAATAAGAGTTTTTGAGTTTATCAAAGCCATCAATGGTAATAGGTTGAAAGTTTTTCTCGCAGTCTACGTAGCGAAAAATACGAAAGCCGTCTTTAATTTCAGAAATAAAAGCAACTTCCATATTTAAATGACTGCGTACGCAGGTCAATAATTTATTTAAGATATTGTCGTTTTCTTGATGCGTAGATTGCGAATTTAGCGCCAATATGTCGGCCATAAGCGATAGTCGAAGATGGTTACTTACGTTGTCCATGCCAAAAAGCTTCCCTAAATTATGGTTTAGGTGATAAAAGAAATTCTGATTGCGTGAATAATACGTTTTTCAAAGTTTCTTAGAGTCGTTTTTTAGTAGCTGTGAGCGCTTATGAACAAACAAAGTATTTTTATTGGTGCAGTAGATATAAACACAGAAAAATGAACTTAATTTTAATCAAATTTATTTTCAGAAAATCAGATTAAATCGCGAGGAGTAAATCAAAGATTCCCAAAATAAAAGTCGATTAAACTCAATACTGCTTTTATCAATGCTATCAATCCCAAGATCGATAATTTTCCGAAATTACAGCGAAATTAAAACTTTATTTCTAATTTCTAATCTTTAATTATCTAACAAATAAGGAAATCAAAGATTTTTATATGTTACTAAAGCGTTCGACAACCTATTTCAATAAGTTTGTCGGGTACAAAAAATAAACTCTTATACCGCGAAGCTACTTTAAATTTCACACATATTATTCGCAACGTGATTTTGTAAAATGGACGTAAATCACCTAAATAATGTCAGGTATTTTCTAAAACTTTGAATTAAAAATACCGTTAATATTCAAGAACAGAATATTAATAATCCATAGGCAGGCGAGTACTGAGAGTTTGTTGATGCACACGGGTAAAATACGGTGACTCAGCAATCAATGAGGGTTTTTGTAAAGCAATCGTTAATTTCTAAATTTATCCACAAATTTGGAGAGCGGTATGCGCGGCGTTTCAATCTTAGATCATTCTACCGATCCCTTTTTAGCGAAGCAGCTAAAACGATACTTGGGACGTAGTTTTGCGGCGTTATTGGCTACCGTGGTGTTAAGTGCTCACGGTGAAGCGCTTGTACCACCGCCAAGCGAAGTGCCTAAACTTTATGATATTGCCGAAGCGGTTAGCGCCGATCGTATTTACGGTGACATAGAAACACTGGTTGGCTTTGGCACGCGCCACACCTTGTCTGATACCACCAGTAAAACTACTGGTATTGGTGCCGCGCGCAGTTGGATTTACCAAGAGTTCGAGACCATATCGAAAGCCTGCGGCGGTTGTTTAGAAATTCATTATGTTTCCGACTTCGTTGAAGGCGAAACCCGAATCCCCAATAAAACCGAAGTCGTCAGTGTGGTTGCTATTCAGCGAGGTGCTGTTGATCCCAATCGCATGATAATGATGAGCGGAGATATCGACAGCAGAGTCTCCGATGTTATGAACGCAACCGATATTAGCCCCGGCGCCAACGATAACGCCTCGGGCGTGGCAGGTGTGCTAGAAGCTGCGCGAGTCCTCAGCCAATATAGGTTTGCCGGTAGTATCGCCTATGCGGCTCTTGCCGGTGAAGAGCAAGGTTTGTTTGGTGGCAAAATCGTGGCGCAATACGCAAAAGATCAACAGTGGCAACTGGTCGGCATACTCAATAACGACATGATTTCGAATATTGAAGGCATAGACGGAGTTATTGATAACTCCACGGTTCGGGTTTTTTCCGAAGGCACCCGCGCCGTAGAAACACCCGAAGAAGCAAATTTACGGCGCTTTACCGGTGGCGAAGTTGATTCACCGTCTCGAAATCTTGCCCGATACGTAAAAAGTTTAGGCGAAAAGTACATTACTAATCTAAACGTTATGATGGTGTATCGCCTCGACCGATTCCGCCGTGGAGGCCATCACCGGCCCTTTAACGAAGCAGGCTTTCCGGGTGCGCGTATTATGGAAACCCACGAACACTACGACCGTCAGCATCAAGACTTACGCACCGAAAACGGCGTTGTTTATGGCGACACCATTGACGGTGTAAACGCAGGTTACGCCGCGAAGTTAACCGCGTTAAATGCCATCACCATGGCTGGGATCGCAGCCGCACCGCCAATTCCACAGGGCGTTGCCATCGAAGGTGCTGTGTCACCGTCAACAAAAATTCAATGGCAAGAAGCCGATAAAAAAACCGCAAAAAATCTCGCCGGGTACAAAGTCTATTGGCGACTGACCACAGAACCCACTTGGACACATTCACGCTACGTAGGAAACGTTAATAGCTTTGAATTAAAAAATATTGTTATCGACAATTACTTCTTTGGCGTAAGCGCCGTGGCCAAAGATGGCGCCGAAACACCGGTGGTATTTCCAGGGCCTGCGGGAGCTTTTTAATTGTTAGAGGAGCCTCTGATTGACTCCTCTATGATTTAACCAGAGAACAAAAATAGAAAATACGGTTTTCAAATTTTCGTAATTTCTGTCGCTCATGGTTTTTGAAATTGTCGACCCAGCCTTGTAATTCAGGAAACTCTAGCTTAATCAGAGTTTCCTATATTTTTTGAAAAACGGCTTTTGGCAGCATTTTCAGATTAAAATAAAAAATGTTTTGATGCTTAAAATTATTTTTGAGTGCTTAATTAATTAGAAAATTTTTAGTGTAATAATTTGCTACGCCTTGTTGATGAATTGAAAATTATTTTTCGAAAAAGTACTCGTAAATATAATTTAAAAAACGCAGTTTTTTGAACTTGATGCTATTGTTTGTTCTGTTCCGCTTAGCATTTTGTACCTCAGGCGGTGATCTCCCACTATTGTCATTCTTCTAATCTTATTGATCGGTAAACAAGTTAATTGCGTTCTACTGATAGATATAGATTGATTGGCTCCATTTCTATCGTTGTTCGTCTTTTTGCGATTCTTCGCTTAAGTTGATGTTTTCAGGTTGAGCTTTTCTATGCGATTGAATTTGTATTAATCAATCAAAATGTCGCAATGCTTTTCGGCGGATGTTTTTCGATTTAGAAATAACGTTGTTGCAATTGGTTGTAATGGATTTCATTCTTTAGACGTTGGCATACTAAAAACTGCTTGTTTATCCCGGGATAATTTAGGGTTTCTCTGTGATGGGAATTACGTAGCGTTACAGAAATGGTTTGAGTCTAGGAGGATGTAAGGCTGGGTGTGCGTTTGCAGTTGTAGACTTGCGGCTGTATGCAACGGTAGTTTTTAGACTGTGTATTTTACTTTTGGAACCTCTGATTAACTCATCCCTGATTTAATCAGAGGGCAGAAATTGAAAATGCGATTTCCAATTTCTTCACAATTTCAATCACTTACCGTTCTTGAAATTGGCGGCACATCCTTGTGTCGCTGGAAACTCTAGGTTAATCAGAGTTTCCTTTTGTTTTTAATGTTGATTCTAAGTCGCCACCTAAATACGTTTTTATTTTTGTGTCTTTTTGAATTCTTAATACGGGTGTGTTTTACCTGTGTAAGGCGAAATTGATTAATACCTGAAAAATAATCGGTTAAGGTCAGGTTTGTTTGTTGTGACCATTCAACTTTTACATTTTTTTTACGTATAAATATTAGCAAACAATAAAAAAGCGTTATCTTGTAAGAGAATGCTTATATCGTTTAGTACAGAAAAACGAACAATTCTAATAATTCAGTTGAGAGTGTTATTAGTTGAAAATATAATCTTTGCGAAATTTTAAATCTAAAGGTTATAAAACCGTAGGCAGCTTCGGTCGCACAATAAATCGCATTCCACGAATTTGCTCCTTGTTTGTAAACCCTATTGGTATAGGGAAAGGATTTTTAGGAACAAAACAAAAAGTAGTTTGTGCGTTGCCTTGCAACGAAAATAGGGAAATTCAATGAAAACCAACCACTTTATAATTGCAGCCTTAATTGCTTTATTGGCTGCCTGTTCTGATGGTCCCAATGTTGATCAATCTATTCACGGCGGCGGCTCGGGTGAAACACCCGATAATGGTGGCGGCGGTTCAGGCGATGGTGGCACCGGTGGCGAAGGTGACGGCGACGACGGTGATCCTACCGATCCAACAGAAACACCCAACGGCGTATCGGCCGAGATAACCAGTAGTGCGCAAACCGGCGAAGTTGGTGATCCCTTCTCTTTTTCAGTTGAAGTTTTTCCGGCAAATGCGAATGTAGATCGCATTGAGTTTGTCACCAGCGATGGTCGCACCATTCAAGGTAGCCCGGCAGAAATTAGTTTTGATCAAGCCGGTACCTTTTCGGTGACGGTACGCGTTATCTCTGGTGGAGAAGTCGTTGCTTCGGCGCAATCTACGGTTGTTGTAACCCAGCCTATTGCTCTGCAAATTGAATCTGCAAGTCCCGAAATCTTTGCAGGCGAGCCTGTGGTTTTTTCTGCCCTATTTTCTCCTATCGATACTCAAGTTGATCGTGTTGTATTTACAGCAACGACCAGCCAAGGCACTGAAGTTGTTGAAGGAGTCAACGCGCAATTTAATTTTACCAACGCCGGCCCGGTTAGGGTAAGAGCGGAAGCGTTTGTAAATGGAGTGGTTGTTGCTGCCGACGACTTTACCTTTGAGGTTCAAACTCCAACGACGGTTGAGATTATTCCAAGCGCTGTTGAGTCTATTGTTGGCAGTCCGCTTATTTTTGAAGCCAATATCCAGCCTGACGGCACAATTGCTGAAAGCGTTATTTATCGCATTACCAATACCGAAACCGGAGAAGAGCGTGAAGTTGAAGCGCCGGTAGATGGCAGTCCATTTGCGGTTGATTTTCTTGATGCCGGTACATTTACGGTTGTTAGCGAAATCTCGGTGGGCGGCGATACCTTTTTAAGTGAATCGGTATCTGTCACTGTTGAGCTTCCTACGTTTACTACAGATTTTACGGCCAGCAATATTTTGGTTAGCCAAACGGTACCGGCTTCTATTCAGATAGAACCCCAAGGTACGGTGCCAGATCGGGTGGTTTACACCATTACCAGCAGCGATCCAACGGTTGCGCCAATAGAAGTTGAAGGTCCCGTTGATGGCAGTGTTGCCGATCTGGAGTTTCAAACCGCAGGCGAGTTTACTGTTAGCGCGCAAATATTTATTGGCAATGAAATTATCGATGCTGGCGAGTTTACTGTCTCATCAACATTGCCGACCGTGACCCTTACTGGGCCTACCAATGCCTTGATTGGCCAAACGCTGCTGTACACATCAAGCTTTACTCCCCTTGAATCTGCAGACCTCATTACCGAAGTTCGATACGTAATTACTGAAAACGGCGTTGAGCGTGTGGTTGCCGGTAATGCCCAAGGCACCGCAACCGAAATTAGCTTCGCCAATCCGGGTCAGTTTTCGATTGTTGCTCAAGTATTTATTGGCGAAGAAGTTCTTACCGAAGAAATTGTGGTTGATGTGGCTGTGCCGGTTAGCACCACGATTACCGGTTCTGCAACCGAGACTGTGGTTGGCGGAGCGCTCAGTTTTACCGCAAATATTCAGCCCGAAGGCACTGTTGCCGACAGTGTTGTTTATCGAGTCACTAATGCGGCTACCGGTGAAGAGCAAATCATTACTGCTCCGGTGGATGGTAGCGCTTTCGAGATTACCTTCCCTAACGCTGGTGAGTTTACCGTGGTTGGTGAAGTAACCGTTAATGGTGAAGTGACAACCAGTTCGCCTGTTACCGTTACGGCAACCTTGCCAACGCTACAGACTAACTTCCCCTCGGGTGGGGTTTTAGTGGGCGGTTCCGTTCCGGTTGCCATTGAGCTAACACCACAGGGTACCCTTGCCGATCGTATTGTTTATACCGTCACAAGCAGCGATCCGGCGATTGCTAATCGTGTGATTGAAGGCCCCGTCGATGGCAGCCCATTCGAATTAGATTTCCCAAGAGCGGGTGGTTTCACCGTAACTGCGCAAGTCTTTATTGGTAACGAAGTGATCGACGTCGGTGAATTTAGTGTTGATGCAGCCTTACCAGAGGTTACGGTTACGGCGCCAGTACAAGTATTAACCGGCCAACCTGTTGCTTACACCACCACGGTATCGCCAAGCGAAGCGCTGGCGTTGGTTGACCGTGTGCAATATGTCATCACCGAAAACGGTGTTGAGCGCACGGTAGAAGGTACAACTGATGGCACCGCAACCGATATCACCTTCCCTGCTGCGGGTACTTTTACCGTCACTACCCGCGTTTTTGTAGGTGACGAGGTAATTGAAGATGTGTCTTCAATTACTGTTGCAAATCCAGTTAGTGTTGATTTAATCAGCTCAGCGAACTCAACGGTTGTTAATTCACCGCTGTCGTTCTCGGCGGATATTCAACCGGTTGGCACTAACGCATCGGCATTTATTTACCACGTAACCAACACCGATACCGGCGCAGAACAGGTTGTGAACGCACCGCTTGATGGCTCGCCGATTAATATTAATTTCCCAAGCGCGGGCAACTTTAGCGTTGTTGGTGAAGTTACCGTGAATGGCGAAACCACCGTCAGTGATCCAATTGCAGTGGCTGTATCCTTGCCTGCGATTACCACCACATTTGCGCCTGCCACTATTATTGTGGGTGACAGCGTGCCAGTCTCCGTTGGCTTATCGCCACAAGGTACGGTCGCCGATAGCATCGTCTACACCATTACGAGCGATGATCCAGCGATTGCAGATCGTGTGGTAAACGGCCCAGTAGACGGCAGTCCATTTAACCTAGATTTCCCAGTTTCTGGTGCCTTTACAGTGTCTGCTCAGGTGCTTATTGGTAACGAGGTAATCGACGCGGGCAGCTTCAGTGTTAACGCGAATTTACCGGAAGTCACTGTCACAGCACCAACCGAAGCACTAACCGGCGGCGAAGTAGCGTTTACCACGGCGTTAACTCCGGCGGAAGCCCTAGATTTAGTAACACGTATTGAATATGTGGTCTCTGGCCTAGCGACTCCTATTGCGGGTAACACCACTGGCGCTGCCACCAACATCACCTTTAATACTGCGGGCGATTTTGATGTAACCACTCGCGTGTTTATTGGTGACGAAGTTATAGAAACCAACTCAAGTATCACCATTGCAGAGCCTATTTCGGCAACGGTGACCAGTTCAGCCAGCGAAGTGATTTTGGGCGAAGCATTGAGCTTTGATGTGAGCATCACGCCACAAACTAGCCCGATTGATCGAGTGGTATTTACCATCGCAGACGGTAATGGTGACGTTGTTGATACCGTTACCGGTGTGGTCGGTGATTCAACCAATATCGTCTTTAATGCGGTTGGCAATTTCACCGTAACCGCAGAAGTATTCTCTGGGTTCCAGTCGTTCATAACAACGCCAATCAGTATCGTAGCTATGGAACAGCTACCTGAGTTTGTGGCTCTGAATGCGCCTATCTCTATTGCTGTTACTGGCCAAACGTTAAACTTTGTTGCCACAGTGGCGCCGATAAATGCCAACTTCGATCGCGTGGTGTTTACAACCAGTGATGGTCAAAGCTTCACCTTTACCGATACCGGCACACCTTCGGCGAGCTTCAGCTTTGCCACCGAAGAAACGGTACAAGTCACCGCGCAGGTTTTTGTTGGTGATGATGTGATTGTTACCGATCAATTATCGGTAGTGATCAGCAATTCAGGTCAGCCTTTCCCAGAGGAATTTGGCTTCCCTACCATTGGTGATCTGAACGGCGACGGTCAAATCGATTTGGTGGACGTTGTTTTGGCAACCCAGCGCTTTGGTGGTTTGCGAGACGCAGCCGATCGCGATGAGGCAATCGCCGCGAATATCGATCTAGACGCCGACTTCGATCTTGTTGACGTTGAATTACTGTGCAGTATTGTCGCCTCGCAAGACTTTATCGCTCGCTTTATTTCACCACCACAAAATATTCCGGGCGGTAGCGCTCTGGTTATTTCGCCAAACTTGGTAGCGCCGCTCGATTCGTTAGCGATTACCGTCAATGGTTTTGCGGCGCAATCGATCACGCAATTTGCTCAAGGTTACGTGTACTTCACCATTCCGGCTGAGGCCAGCCTGGCGGGCGTAACCGCAAGCGTGCAGGTAGATGTTCAAAGCGGTGGCAATATTCTGTCGGATACCTTTACCGTTGAGCTCGGTGAGCAGCCATTGCCACCTTCAGATGCGACCATCGATGTAATGGATTTCTTGAATGAGTTCGAGCGAGCCTTCGAGTTGCAACAATTATCGCTGGATGCATTGCTATCTGACCTGAGCGTTACTGGTCAAAACTCTGCTGTATTGGGTGCGTCTTTGACGGTCGGTCGTGCAAATCTATCGACAACCTTTGATCAATTCCGATTACTGCTAATCGATAATAACGATTCTCCGCTGGCGGCCGTGCTCCAACAGGCATTGTATGCAAATGGTTTAGACGCATTCCGCAGTCTATTAAGTACCACAGATGAAGCCATTACCAACGGCACGCCGGTAAATCCAAGCGGTTTGTTAGACGTGTGCAGTGAAACAGTTCCGTCTTTGTGTCATTTGCAAGACACCTTTGATCTAACTCGCGCTGCGACTACCTTGATTGGTTTGAGCTGCGATGCCCTAGAGGTTTCGGTGCTGTCAGAAAGCCTACCGGCCGATGCCGTTGCCGCTTGGACGGAGCAGTGTCCGGTGGTTACCTCCGAACTCGCTTTTGCATCAACCATTGCCGACTTGTTCAGTGATACCGAATTGCGCCTGCGCTTACTGGCGAACCCAACCGAGCAAACGGTGGGTCAACGCTCGCAAATTACACCACAATTGGATGTTACCGGTGGCGAGACCGTTCGACGCTTTGTGGATGCTCAGATGATTTCTGGCACCGGTGATGTTGAATTGCAGGCAATTCTTGCCGATCAAGTCATCAGTAATTTGCTAGCAGGTCGAGCCTCAAACGGTGCCCTTGTAGATTTGTTGGATTTGCTCGGTAACGATTTACTGGCATTACTAATCAGCCAGGTTTCGGCTGTTACTGGTCAACCTACTACTGCGGCAGAAGTCACTGGAATCCTGTCGGATGTTGGCTCCCAGTATCTGGCCCTGTTTATTGATCAAAGCATTACCTTAGATGCCACACGAATTTTTGACGCTAATTCGGCGGTTGGTGGTGATCTATCGGTGACCGCACCTGATCAAGCAGACTTTGGCTGTTTTGCGCCCGGAGATGCTAATTTTGTTCAATTCGCTGAAGTGAATGGGCAGGTACAAATTCGCGATCTTGTCCAGCAAAAATCGGTTGAGATTACCTGTGGAGTTATGCCGATTCGAATTCGCTTTGGCGATAACGGGTCGATCAAAGATGATATCTTTGAGCTGCGTATCAATGGCGAGTCTATCGTGATTGCCGAAGATCCAAACGTATTGCTTGAGAACACTTACCAACTGCCGTTTGGCATTAACGAGCTTGAGTTTGTTGGCCGTGCATCAGCAATGTTTGGCGGTACCATTATCGTCGTCATCTTTGACGCAAATGAGGTCATTGTTAACGATCCCGTAGATCGCACAAGAATTCGTTTTGATGGGTCAACCGAAATTAGTACCGCAGGTCTAAATCAGGGCGAGACGCTTAGCATAACCATCCGCGTAGGAGAGCCAAACTAATGAAATTTTCAAAAATATTAATGGCAATGGTTCTACTGTGTTGTTGGCAAGGCGCCAACGCACAGTTTATTGGTGATGTGTTTTTTGACGAAAACAATGTCACTGTCTCTGCCGGTCAACAACTTACGCTTCCTGCTATATTCTTTGCGGGCGCAGATCCTATGGGTGGTGTTGAGTTTGAAGTGAGTTTTGATCCTGCGGTTTTATCGCTGGTGGATATTACCGCCGCGGATGGAGATTTTAGTGGTCTGTTCAGTAGCCACCAAAATAACGACGGTAACTACGCGATTGTGGTGTCGAATCAGACTTCGCTTACAGCGCCGACAGCCTCAGTGCCTTTGGTGAATCTGATTTTTGAAATTGTCGGTTCAGCAGGAGATACTGCGCAGGTGCAAACCACGGTCAGAGATAGTGTAACAACCAGCTTGGTGCGCTACCCCGCCTCGGTTGGTTTTGTAACCACTGTAACCGTTCAGTAAGCTTCAATTTTTTAAAACGCACCCCTAAAAAGCCGCGTGTCATGGAGATTGGCATGCGGCTTTTTTTATGGCAGCAAATCAAAGTTCTGTAGAGGTGTTTATAACTTCTTAATGTATCGTCGTGCGCCAACGACGCATTTTAGTGCACTATAAAACAGCACTAGCACTAAATCTCTATAAAAAATCAATATGATTCAATAGGTTATCGGTTTTTCCGAGAGTGGTACCCTTATTGCTGATCAGAGATTATCCTATTGGGGGTCTGGTCATGATCAATTCATTGCAAGTTTCATCGCAAAAACAAAACGCATCCAGTGTTATTGCCTCGGTAACTGTTGGCTTGGATAGGTTTATCGATATCCAAGGTGGTAAAAGCGAGCAAGTATTGGCGCGTTCAGGCTTAGCCCCCGACCTATACAAACAACCTAATCGCCATATTTCGCTGAGCCAGTACATTTTGTCCATGCATGAGGCGGCAAAGTCTACGGGCAATGAACACTTTGGTTTATGGTTTGGCGAGCAATTTCAACCCGATGGATTGGGTGCATTTGGGTTTTATGCAACGACCGCGGCGACTTTACGAGACGCCTTAGACGGTATGCAGACCTACTTTCCTGTATTCCAACGCAACAGCGTACTGCAATTGGATGTTCGTAAAGGAATTTGTGAGCTTGAGTACCGATTGCTCGACGGTGATATTTTAGATCGACGACAAGATGCCGAATTGACGTTAGGAATGCTCAATAACGTCGTAAAAAGTGCCATGGGTGAATCCTGGGCGCCACTGGGCGTTGATTTTCAACACCCGGCGCTTGTGGATGCGAGGCCGCATCGAGACGCCTTCGCCTGTGATGTTCGCTTCCAACAGACACGCAATGTCATTCGTTTTCGCGAATCCTGCTTAGATACGCCCATGAGTAAAGCCGACTCAATGCTCAATGGCGTGTTGCTGGGCATGCTTCAAGATATGGCAGGACGACCTCTGGCACCTATTAGCCTAACCAAACGGGTTAAAAACGAGATAATTGAGTGCTTGCCTTCAGGCGAGGTCAGCATCGAACAGGTTGCAGAGAGACTTAATCTGCCCATTCGGTCGCTACAACGCCGTCTCAAAGAAGAAAATACCTCCTTTAAAATTTTGACCGAAACCGTTCGCGAAGACCTAGCCACCTATTATCTGACCTACAACACGTTAACCATTTCTGAAATAGCCTACCGGTTGGGTTATTCAGAAGTAAGTGCGTTTACACGTGCCTTTTTACGTTGGAAGGGCGTAAATCCCAGCCAATGGCGAGACGCATAGGGTTCTGCCCACGGACGTTGTGCCCACAGGTGTTGCGTCGATGGCGCGAAATGTCAACGAATCGGTTTTAGCCGTCAACGCAAACCCCCGCTCTATTTGACAGACTGGATTCATCCCAATACGGAGATGAAAACCATGTCTCGAAACACTCCAAAATCCACACAGTGGCAATGCCCCGAAGAAAATGCTCTAGCGGCTGCGCAAGCATTTTTAGCAGAGCACAACGTTCAATATTTGCTGGCGCAGTTTGTTGATATTCACGGTGGTATCAAAAGCAAATGCGTACCAGCGCATTGTTTAGAGAGCCTGCTAACTACCGGTGCCGGATTTGCCGGTGCGGCAGTGCAAGGCTTTACCATCAGCCCGCAAGATCCCGAATACATGTTGGTTGGTGATTTAAGCACCCTAACACTGCTCACTTGGTTGCCGGGTTACGCGGTGATTCGTGGTCGCGGCCAAGTTGCCGATAAAGATTATCCGCTTGATTGCAGAAACGTTTTATTGAAACAAACCGACCGTCTTAAAGAGCGCGGCTGGGCGTTTATGACCGGGCTTGAACCTGAGTTTTATCTGGTTAAGCGCGACGACAATGATCAGGTGGTTCCCTTCGACAGTTCGGACACACTGGCAAAGCCCACATACGATTATCAAGGTATCACTCGCAATACCGCCTTTTTAGAGGCGCTCCATCAGTCCTTGGAGGCTACCGGTCTTAAGGTCTACCAAATCGATCACGAAGACGCCAACGGTCAATTTGAGCTGAACTTTGACTACGACGAAGCGCTTAAAACCGCCGATAATATTCAGCTTTTTAAGATGAGCGCCAAAGAAATCGCCCATCGAAATGGTGCGATTTGCAGCTTTTTACCTAAGCTATCCTCGACCACCACCGGCAATGGCATGCATGTGCACTGCTCCATGCAAGATGAGCTTGGCACCAACCTATTCCACGACGCCAATGACCCAAATGGAATGGGATTATCAAAGCTTGCCTATCAGTTTTTAGCGGGCGTTACTCTCCACGCTAAAGCACTCACCGCCCTACTGTGCCCTTCGGTCAATTCTTATAAGCGTTTAGTGTCTGGCACGCCCGAACGACCCAGCTGGGCCCCGGTATACATCGCTTACGGAGACAATAACCGATCGGCCATGCTGCGAATTCCCTATGGACGCATTGAGATTCGAATTGGCGACAGCAGCATGAATGCCTACTTGGCCACCGCCGCAATCATCGCCGCCGGCCTGCACGGTATTGAACAAGAATTAACACCCAGCAAACCAATCAACACCAACTTTTTCACACTCACCCACGCGCAGGTTGATGAGTTGGGCGTTGAGCGCCTGCCAGAAACCCTAAACGACGCATTGGACGAGCTTGCCAGTGACATAGTGCTGCAAGAAGCCTTAGGTCCTGAGCTGATCAACGCCTTCATAGCCATCAAGCGTACCGAATGGCAGGAATACCACCGGCACGTTTCAGAGTGGGAACTTAATCGCTATCTCGAATTTTATTGAGGTCAAGACCATGAAAGCACTTACCGATGCGCAAGTCGCACAATTTAAAAAAGACGGATTTTTAATCGTCGATAAAATTATTGAGCCAGAGCACGCCATAGAGATTCGCAATCGTTTTGAGGCGATATTCAATGAGGGGGAGTATCTAACCGGCATCAAGCCCGATGAGGTTAATTTACCGGTTGGTGATCCGCCTTACACCAAGCAAATCTGTAACGCGTGGAAGTCGGATTTAACCGTAGCGCGACAAGTACTCAGTGAGCAGATGGGTCGATTCTGTGCCCAACTTGGCGGTTGGACCGGAACGCGTCTGATGATTGATAACCTGTTGTGGAAGCCGGTTGGAGGCCGATCTATAGGTTTTCATCAAGATAGTATGTACTCACTATGGATCGATAAGCCCGCTTTAGTGAGCTGCTGGATTGCGCTCGATCAAACAACCGCTGAAGGTGGCACCTTGGTGTACATCAAAGGTTCCCACACCTGGGGTGAAGCAAAACCCATTATGCAGTTCCATGGACCCGAAGACGATCTGAAAGAGGTTCGTGAATGGGCCGAGCGTCACGGCTTTGAGTTGGAGCTTGTGCCGGTGGTGGTGCCTCCCGGTGGCGGCGCCTTCCATGATGGTTGGTTGTGGCACGGGTCGCGAATCAATAAAGCCGACGTTCCTCGCCGGGCTCTAGCGATGCATTGCTTCCAGTCCGACATCGAATTTAACCCCAATTTGATGACCATTGGTAATGGGCCAATTTACGGTAAGTACAAAAAGTTTGGCTCAAATGAGGTCGATGAAAGCTACTTCCCAATCACCTATCGAGAGGACGGTTACCGAACGCCGGGTCTAGACGATTTCTTAGAAAAGGGAGTGTTCTGATGAAGATCGCGGCCATTATGGCTGGAAGCATGGATGGCCCTATGGAATCAGGTGCCATCGGTGCAGTCGTGGCGGAGCGAGGAGCAGCGTTAATCTGGCATTACCGGCGCCAAAATCACCCGATGCCCGCGCCGGATGACTACGATGCACTGATTGTCTTTGGCGGTGAGGTCAGTGTTCATGACCTCGCCTTAAAACCGTATTTTGATTCACTAGCACAATGCATTCTGGCGTTTCACAAGCTTAACAAGCCGATTCTAGGCTCGTGTCTTGGATCGCAGGCCATCGCTTACGCGTTTGGCGCCAAGGTATTTGCGCAAGGGTTTTTAGAATATGGATTTACACCGCTAACGCCAACTCAAGCCGCCGAGACTGATCCGCTACTGGAGGGATTGGATTTCACTCCGACAATCTTTGAGATGCATTCGGATACCTTTGAATTACCTGTAGATGCCTCTTTGTTACTCACCGGAGAAGCCATTCGTCACCAAGCGTTTAGATTGGGCGAGAGCACCTACGGTTTTCAATGCCACTTCGAGGTGAATCCCAACATAGTAACA
Organism: Sessilibacter sp. MAH1; assembly: GCF_054658315.1. Lineage (NCBI taxonomy): Bacteria > Pseudomonadati > Pseudomonadota > Gammaproteobacteria > Cellvibrionales > Cellvibrionaceae > Sessilibacter > Sessilibacter sp. MAH1. The sequence continues at coordinate 234,269 of NZ_BAAGIC010000005.1, read as the reverse complement.
ACCTGGACTGAGCGCGAACTGATCGGTAATCCCAATCATTCGCCCGCAACCGTGAGCGAGATTTACCAACAAGTCATGCTCGACTTTGAGCGTTATCAGTCCGATCAGCAGCGTTTTGCGCATCAGGTGGTGAATCGCTGGCTGGATCTGATCCCTAATTCTTAACGGGCGACCCGTACTAATCCGAGGTAGGTGCAATGAATCAAGAGAATTTGAGCCTAGAACAACTTAGTGAGATGGTGCAATCGCAACAAGCGGTGATTGAAATGCATCAAACCATGAATATGGAAGTATTTTACTGGTGGTGCACAGCATTGATGATCATGATTCATGCTGGGTTTTTGGCCTACGAAATGGGCGCCTCCCGGGGCAAGAATGCCTTAGCCGCCGGAATAAAAAATATTCTGGCACTCGCTATGATTATTCCCGCTTTTTACTTGGTGGGCTGGTGGATCTACCTGTCTTTCCCAAACGGGATTGTGCCTTCATCTGTGGCAGAAGCATTACCTTGGTCGACCAGCATGGGACCTAAGCTCGATGAGATGGGCACCGGCGTATTCTGGGCGGCCTTTGCGCTTTTTGGCGCAACTACTGGATCAATATTATCCGGAGCGGTTATCGAGCGGATTCGCGTCAGTGCGTTTTTAATTCTCACGATCTTGGTGGGTAGTGTCATTTGGATTTTGGCCGCTGCTTGGGGGTGGCATGGCGAAGGTTGGCTGTTGACCAAATACGGGTACCATGATGTTGGCGCAGCTGGAGTTGTCCATGCGGTAGCTGGATTCTTCACCCTGGGCGTGCTAATTAACCTTGGCCCTCGCACCGGTAAATTTATTAACGGTATCGCGCAAACCATCGCACCGCACAGTCTGCCAATGACATTGATCGGCCTGATGATGATTATTTTTGGCTTCTTCGGATTTTTGGGTGGCTGCATCATCTTCAATACCGGAGACACCGGTTGGACGACGATTTACAACACGCCAACCAATCTTTCCGCGTTTGCGTTCAATACGCTGATGGGTTTTGCCGGTGGCATTATTGGTTGTTACATCGCCACTCGCGATCCGTTTTGGACAATGTCCGGTGGCCTTGTTGGCATCATTTCCGTTGCCGCTGGACTCGACCTCTACGATCCCGCGTTGGCCTTTATTGTCGCTGTTGTCGCCGGGGTGCTCAGTGTCCAAAGTGCTAAATTTCTTGAGCGATGTGGCATTGATGACGCCGTTGGCGCGGTTGCTGTACACGGTTTTGCGGGCATTTTCTCTGTGATCATGGTGGGTGTTTTCGCGACAGGAACACCAAATGCCGAGGGCATGCCGCCCATTAGCTTCACCGGGCAACTGATCTCTGGCTTGGTCATGGTGTTACTCGGATTTATACCGGGCTACGGAATATCTCTGCTGTTGAAGACATTGAATATGCTTCGCGTGCCTGAAGCGGTCGAAGAGTTGGGCATTGATGAAGTCGAGCTTTTGGCTAAACCCTACCCAGAGGCCAATGTTCCGGCAACGCGTCAAAGTGATGTTCCAAACAAACTCGCTAACGTATAGATAGAGAGGAATTTCAAATGGGTACATCTATTTCTCAATGGGACGGCGCAACAGCCTACTTTATTTTCGCAAATTCTCCGTTAGCCTTGGTATTGTTCGCCCTTTTGATGCTGGTGATATGCGTGGGTCTTATTGCGCTTATCAAGCGTCACGAAGATAAAGCATTTGCTAAATACACCTCGATTGCTGTTAAAAATTCCCGGCACAAATAAAGCTGTGGCCCAATGGGCCGCACCTTTTTCTCAGATACTCTCAAGCAACCTCTGATTAGTTCGTCCTCGATCTGACCAGAGGATGCCCCAAAAATCTCTTATCCTCTTATTCCAACCTTTCACAAGCCGCATCGTAATCGTGGTTTATCGCACTTGCCCGTTCAATGAAGAACACCGGATAACGTGTCATAATTAATTGCATTATTGTCTAATTAAGCTGTTACCCTTAACGAGAATTAAAATGCTTTTTTTGTTGAATCTATTTGCTCGAAAACCCAAAACCGAAATCGTTTTGTTTGCTGGTCTTGAGGGTGTGATATGTTTTCGTGGCGAACCGGCCAAGGGCGCCGAGGTTAAGTTGGTTGTTAAATGGGACCCGGTAAAACCCGAGACCTGCTCGGTTGTTACCGATGAGCGGGGTTGGTTTTCATTAGAAAGAAAAACCAGTTTTTATCGCCCTACATCATTGGCGCGAACCATGGTGTCTCAACGAGTTACCGTAAACTATTACGAGCAGGAGTTTTTAATTTGGAGTTTAACGTCAAGCGATGGCATTTTGCCCGAGGACAATTTGTTTGAAAAAAACACAATAACCTGCGAGCTGACCGACGAAATAAAACGATACTCTTGTGGAAGGCTCGGTGTTAACACCAATTGCCAATGGAGCGAGATGCCTGATGCGGAAAATTTTTGAATTAAAAATCAAGGCTAATTCCGAGACAATCTAATAGACATTTATTTTCTTAAGATGCGTTTTAAAGTCTATTTTTAAATAAAAATTAAATGATTAATAAGTGCAGATGCCTTGTGTTGATATAGGCATTTTTCGCGAAAGACATTTAATTAACGGAATTCTAAACTAAAGGAACCTCTGATTAACTCATCCATGATTTAATCAAAGGACAGAAATTGAAAATGCGATTTCCAATTTCTTCACAATTTCAATCACTTACCGTTCTTGAAATTGGCGACACATCCTTGTGTCGCGAGAAACTCTAGGTTAATCAGAGTTTCCTAAAAAATTTTACCTGTAAAATGTATCAAGACCGGTTTTTTTATTCTCTCGTTTAATCAAAAAAACTTAACAATTGCTTTGTCAAAAACCTGTCGCTATCGCATTTAAAAAGTGCGAACAAGTTACTGTTTTTAAAATTCAAAAAAACTAAAGCACAAAAGGCTGATTTAAATTAACAAATCCTACGTCTGTTAATCTTGAATAAACGCATTCAAATCGGCAAAGTTAGCTTGGTATTGTTTTTTTAAAAAAGCAATTTGGGTGTATGTTTACTGCTACTGATTTTAAAATCAAAAATAGCTAAATATTCACAAACAAAGCGCACTATATGCATAAATGTGGATGTTCCTAGCATTTATTTACACTTTATGTGCGATTAGTGCAATTTCTACCGTTGGAAAATAATGTACACTAAAAACGTAATTCACATATTATCCGCTCTAATATTAATTGTGTTCTCGGTTAAGGGATTAGCGATGTCCTTTTTTGGCTCAAGTAGCAGTGACAAAAATAAAGAAGAAATCATTATATTCGGTGGCATGGAAGGCCAACTGTTATTTGAAGGAAAGCCAGCCGCAGGCGCCGAGGTAAAACTTTGGACAAAGTGGGATTCTTCCGACGGCGATACCGTTGTTGTCACTTCCGATGAAAACGGCCACTTTCAATTTGAAGAGCAAAAAGGTACCTACAAATCCAGCGCATTTGCCCAGTTAGTGATTAACCAACAAATCACGGCAACCTACCAAGGCGACGAATACCTTATTTGGAATTTCAGTTCATTAAAGGTATTTAATGAAGGTGCGCTTGGTTATAAACCCAAAAATTTAATGTGCGAATTAACGAACGATCGTGAATATTACGAGGAAGGAGCTATCTCGTTATTCACATCATGCAGCTGGGACAACTAATTTCCGAGAAATCGTTATGACTACTTTTACCCCCAAGGAAACGGCTGAACTCGCAGAAGCAATCTACCGAGTTCAAAATGAAATGACCTTCGAGTTTTTAACTGTCAAAGAGGTCTTTCGCACAAAAGGAAAAGATAAAACCAAATCATCTGTGTTAAAAGCCGATGTGGGTGGAAGAATCTTACTGGCCGCTAAAGACAATTTTGGCGCTTGCGCAATGGCCGGTGATAAATATCCCGGCGCCATGGTTATGATGTTCCGTGGTACCACCACGGCTAATAACAAGGCCGATTTCTTAACCGATGCGCGCATTGGTATCTCGTTATCAGACGCGGGTATTCCGGTTCATAACGGTTTTCAAAGCACTTTTTCAAGTATGTTGCCTGACATTCGACGTTTCGTTGCCGAAAATGTTGGCGCTGCAACGTCAATTCACTGTATTGGCCACAGTCTAGGTGGAGCGGTGGCGAGTTTGGCCGCCGATTGGGCTGCTCGTAACACCAACAAGCCAGTAAGCTTGTACACCTACGGTCAGCCGCGTGTTGGTACCGAATTATTTGTAAGAAGCACTAGCAAGAAAATTGGGCCTGCCAATATTTACCGCTGTTTCCATAAAACCGATCCAGTGCCGATGGTGCCTTTGTATCCTTACATGCATGCGCCGCATAAAGCGAATGGTTACTTCTTACCTTCATCTCAACCACTGGTTAGTGGTGAAGCACACAAGATGGCGAACTATATCGAGTCGGTTGCTGGGCAGTCTTGGGAGCAACTATCCGGTATCGCTCAAGATCCGTTTACCCTTGAGTCATCCATTGAGAACTGGCTGAAATCTAAATCGCCGGTAAGTACCAGCAGCCCTACCTTCTGGCGCTGGTTAGACTCGGCCATTATCTACGTGTTGAAGAAAGTCTTGTCAAAAGCCCTTGGCGCTTTGGCGTTGGGTTTACAAGGCGTTCTTATCAGTGGTTTTACCGTTGCCGACAAGCTAGCGTACATCTTGTCAAAAGGTATCGATCTTGCCGAACACCTAAGCATTTGGGTAGAGCGTTTGGTTCGTAAGATGATGTCTGCGTTAGGTATGAAAGCGGCGAAATCAAAAGACGAAATGACCCGCGATTTGATTCGTACGGTGTTATTGAAGTTGACCGATAAGGCAAACCGTGAAGCGCGTAAGGCGATAAAAAAGCTGAATGGTTGATTTATTGATTGTTTTAGCAAAATTATTCGCGTCAATAATTTTGTTATCACTGTTTATTGCAGGTGTCTTTAAAGCAAACCCAAAAACACACAACCCTAAAAATCGGCCCATTGCGGAATACATGGCCGGTTTTATTTGTACCTTTGGTGCCTTGTTAGGTTTGTATTTTTTGTGGGTTCATTAAGTGAAAGCATTAAAGAGCGAGTGCATAAAAAAACCGGCTTTTAGCCGGTTTTTTTATCTCTGAAATTCGGTGTTCGCGAATTATTCTTGATAGGCAGAGATCGGCAAGCACGAGCACACTAGGTTTTTATCGCCGTAGACGTTGTCGATACGACCAACCGGCGGCCAGTACTTGTTGAGCTTTAAACTTTCCGTTGGGAAGGCTGCCTGCTCTCTGGAGTAAGCTCGCGTCCAGTCTGCGCCCAGCAACGAGTTTGCCGTGTGCGGCGCCATATGCAAGGCGCTGTGCTCGTAGCTAATGTTGCCAGCAAGAATCTCGTCGATTTCAGCACGAATCGCCAGCATCGCGTTGATGAATCTATCCAACTCCTCTTTTGATTCACTCTCGGTCGGTTCGATCATCAAGGTGCCTGCCACCGGGAACGACATGGTTGGGGCGTGAAAGCCAAAGTCGATCAAGCGCTTGGCGATGTCATCCACCGTCACACCGGATTGCTCTTTTAATGGACGCATATCGAGAATGCATTCGTGAGCAACGAGTTTGTTTTTACCGGTGTATAACACGGGATAGGCCGATTGCAGACGTTTAGCAATGTAGTTGGCGTTGAGAATAGCCACCTTGGTGGCCTGAGTGAGGCCTTCGGAGCCCATCATTTGAATGTACATCCACGTAATTGGCAGGATGTTCGCGCTGCCAAATTGCGCCGCAGACACAGGACCAACACCGTTTTCAGTGAATTGATAGTTGGAGTGCTGAGGTAAAAATTCGGCCAAATGCGCTTTTACTGCGACTGGCCCAACACCTGGGCCGCCGCCGCCGTGTGGGATACAAAAGGTTTTGTGCAGGTTCAAATGCGAAACATCGCCGCCAAATACACCGGGCTGACAAAGACCAACCATAGCATTGAGATTGGCGCCATCGATGTACACCTGACCGCCGTGCTGATGCACGATTTCGCAGACCTCTTTAACGCTTTCTTCAAACACACCGTGGGTTGAAGGATAGGTAATCATGATGGCCGCAAGCTGTTCGTGATGCTTTTCAGCCTTGGCTTTCAAATCTTCTAAATTGATATTACCGCGACTGTCACAGGCAACCACCACCACGCGCATACCGCACATTTGTGCCGAGGCCGGATTGGTACCGTGAGCCGAACTTGGAATTAAGCAGATGTTGCGTTGATTATCGCCACGGCTTTGGTGGTAAGCACGAATCGCCAATAAACCTGCGTACTCGCCCTGAGAACCCGCGTTGGGTTGCAGCGAAATCGAATCGTAGCCGGTAATGGCGCACAACCATTGTTCCAGCTCCGTGATCATGTCGGTATAGCCGGTCACCTGATCGCGCGGCGCGTGTGGGTGAACATTGGCAAACTCGGGCCAAGTGATTGGAATCATCTCGCTGGTGGCGTTGAGCTTCATGGTGCAAGAACCGAGCGGAATCATTGCGCGGTCAAGGGCAATGTCTTTATCGGATAAGGCGCGCAGGTACCGCAGCATTTCGGTTTCAGAGTGATAACGATTAAACACCGGATGCGTCAAGGCTTCACTTTGGCGACGGCAGTCGCTGCCGATGGACCAGTCTGCCGCGTTCAATGCTGCAATGATGGCAGCTTCATCGGTTGTGGCGCCAAACACGGTAAGAATGGCAACCAAATCCGTAATTTCGCAACTTTCATCAAGGCTTAAGCCAAGATTAACTGAATCAATTTGGCGTAAGTTAATGCCATTTTGCTGCGCTTTTCCAAGAATTTCCGTAGTTTTATCACCAGTATTCACAGTCAAGGTATCGAAGAACGTCTCGCTTTTTAAACCAAAGCCTAAAACTTTTAGTGAGTTCGCCACCGCGACGGTTTTTGCGTGAATAATCTTGGCAATGTTAGCTAAACCTTCTGGGCCGTGATAGACCGCGTACATGCTGGCAATCACCGCCAATAAAACCTGCGCGGTACAAATGTTCGAGGTGGCCTTTTCACGGCGAATGTGTTGTTCGCGAGTCTGCAACGCCAAGCGCAAGGCCGGGTTACCGTTGGAGTCAATGGAAACACCCACCAACCGGCCCGGCATGGCGCGTTTGTAGGCTTCGCGAGTGGCCATAAAGCCCGCGTGCGGGCCGCCAAAACCCATGGGTACGCCAAAACGCTGGGAGCTACCAACCACAATATCGGCACCCATTTCGCCCGGTGTTTTTAGAATCAATAAACTTAAGATATCGGCTGCGACGGCTACCAAAGTGTTGTGTGAGTGCGCGCGCTCGATGACTTCGGAGAAATCCGTAACAGAACCGTCGGAACCCGGATTTTGCAAAAGCGCGCCAAAGCAATCTTCTCTTAAATCGGTATTCGGATTGCCAACCACCACTTCAATGTCGAGAGGTTCGGCGCGGGTTTTTACGACCTCGATGGTTTGTGCAAAGGTGTTGTGATCGACAAAAAATTTGCTGCCTTTGTTTTTGGTCATGCGATGGCACAGGGTCATGGCTTCGGCGGCGGCTGTGGCTTCATCCAACAAGGACGCGCTGGCGATATCCATACCTGTTAATTCGGTGATCATGGTTTGGAAGTTTAATAAAGCTTCCAAACGACCTTGAGAAATTTCTGGCTGATATGGCGTATAGGCCGTGTACCAAGCCGGATTCTCAAGAATGTTGCGCAAAATGACCGCGGGTGTTTTGGTGCCGTAGTAGCCTTGGCCAATCAACGATTTGGCAACCACGTTCTTTTTCGCAAACTGCTTTAAACGGCTAAGCGCTTGGCTTTCCGATAAGGCTTCGGGAATCTGCATACCTTCTGGAATGCGAATGCTCGCGGGCACTACGGCGGCAATGAAGTTGTCGAGGCTGTCGTAACCCAACTCGTCAAGCATGGCTTGTTGACTTCGGGCATCTGGACCGATGTGGCGATTGAGAAATTCTTCACCGCCAAATGAAGTGTGCTTTGATGAGAACTCAGAGCGAGATAAATCGGATAACAAGCTCATGTTGGGTAGGTTTCCTTCACTGAATAGTAGATGACTGGACAGATCGAACTTGTGTTGCGGCAGCAACCGCAAGCTCGTAAAGCAGAGGCATGGCGCTCAAGGCCCAGCAAAAAGTGTAGACGTGAAATCCCAGTCTTTTTGCTGGCCGAGTGTTTTAGCCGCGGTAATAGTTCTGGGTGACAAACGGGGTCTTGGCGACGGTAACGGGAATCAACTTGTTGCGTACCAAGGCAAAAATCTCGGTGCCAATTTTCGCAAAATCCGACGACACATAACCCATGGCGATGGGTTTTTCGAGGCTTGGGCTGAAGCCGCCACTGGTGACTTCTCCAATTTCTTGGGAGTTTGCGTCCACTAATAAGGTACCGCTGCGAACCGGTGTTTTTGATTCAACCGATAGGCCGACGCGTTTTTTTGAAACCCCTGATTCTTGGGCCGCAAAGATGGCATCGGCGCCCAAAAAATTACCGGCTTTCGAACCGTTGGCGCGACGGTTTTTGTGGATGCTCCACGCTAAAGACGCTTCGCAGACATTGGTTTGGTCATTCATGTCTTGGCCATACAAGCAAAGACCAGACTCTAAGCGCAAAGAGTCTCGTGCACCCAGACCAATTGGCGCTACCTCATCAAACGACAAAATATGTTCGGCAAAACTGCGCGCAAGCTGCGCCGGTACCGAAATTTCAAAGCCATCTTCACCGGTATAGCCAGAGCGGCTAATGAACATGGATTCACCCTGAACGGTGAATTCGCCAAATTCCATGAACTTCAATTGCAGCGCTTGTGGGCAGATCGACTGCATTACGTTTGCCGCTTTTGGGCCTTGTAGGGCGAGCAGTGCGCGATCGGTTAATTCGGTAATTGTGCTGTCGCTGATATGGGCGCGAAGGTGCTCGATGTCTTTGTATTTACAGGCAGCGTTGATGACAATAAAAAATGTGTTCTGTTGCCAGCGCGCAATGATCAAGTCGTCGATAATACCGCCCTGATCGCTGGTAAGTAATCCGTAGCTTTGGCTGCCAACGGCGAGTGCTTCTAAATCGAGAGGAATTAACTGCTCTAGTTCTGAGGCGGCGTTGGGGCCTTCGACAATAACCTGACCCATGTGGGATACATCAAACAGCCCAGCGCTTGAGCGAGTGTGTAGATGCTCAGTTTTCACTCCCGCCGGGTACTGAACCGGCATAGAATAGCCCGCAAAAGGAACCATCTTAGCGCCAAGTTGCTCGTGAAGTTCGTTTAAGGGAGTGGTTTTTAAATCGCTGGAGTAGCTGTTTGTATCGGCCATAGCTTTTCTCAAATATAGAAAGAGTCAACACAGATATACGGAGACATATTAAGTTTAACCACAGTTTGGTGATAAGTTTAATTAATAGTTAAAATGCAAGTATAAGAATTTTAAATACAATATGGGGGAACGTATGATCCGAAACATTCCCACGGACTTGCTCAGAACTTTCGTGACAATCGTGGATGTAGGTGGCTTCACAGCGGCGGCTGAATTATTGGGGCGTTCACAACCGGCAATTAGCTTGCAACTTAAACGGCTGCAAGAGCTAACCGGACAAAAATTACTGTCCAGAAATGGATTACAGGTTGAGCCCAACAGCAAAGGCAAGATGATGTACCGTTACGCCAAGCAAATATTGGCGCTTAACGACGAGGCTCTGGCCCAATTTCACTCAACGGCTATTAATGGCAAGGTTCATTTTGGAATTCCCAGTGAATTTGCCACCACACTCTTGCCGAAAATAGTTGGTCGTTTCGTTCGCGCCTATCCGAACGTGACCTTAGAGGTCACCAGCGCGCTGACAAAAGAACTGTTGTGTGAACCCAAGCGGAGCAACTTCGATCTGATTTTGGCGTTGTTTTTGGATAACGATTTCTCTGAAAATCTAAAGAGCACACCTTTATTTAAGCGCGACGATTTGGTGTGGGTTGGCAATGGCCGTGAAGAGTTCGAAGAAGAGGACCCGATTTCTTTGATTGTGGCGCCGCATGGCTGCATTTATCGCCGCCGTATGATCGAGCGGCTTGAGGCACAAAATCGGCGCTGGCGACTGATTTACACCAATCCCGATTTGACCGGCATTACCACGGCTATTGAAGAGGGCTTGGGTATCACCGCATTGGCGCGTAGCACTGTGCCTAGCAATCTAAAAATCCTCCATGAGAATCCCCTGCTTCCGGCCTTGGGTGACATTGCCATTAGCTTGATTGCCCCCAACCCCGCCAGCAACGAAGCCGTATCAGTGTTGCGAGATTTTGTTGCCACATCGCTGAAAATATAGTGTTTTGCCCGTAATTTTGTGTTTCCGTCATCTTTCGGCGTCATACTGTGTGACGTCGAAATTAACCTATTTTGCAGCTGCCGAACACATGGCCAGCGCAATCACCCAAAGCAACGCCAACAACCTTTAACAATGGAGCAAAGCATGATTACGGTTTATGGATTTGGACAAATGATATCAATAGCCGATGCCAGCCCCTTTGTTTTGAAGGTGTATACCTATTTAAAAATGTCCGGCATTGAATACCAGTCGAAAGCCGGAATGAAATATTTATCCAAATCTCCGAAGGGAAAGCTGCCATTTATTGACGATAACGGCGCAGTTATTGGCGATTCGGAATTGATCATCCAGCATCTGCAAAAGCGCTATAACATCGAATTAGACAATCACCTCGATACCCAGCAACAGGCGCAAAAGGTGTTGTTCCAAAAAGCGTTAGACGAGTGCTTTTATTGGTTTATTGTTTATGGTCGTTGGATCAACAATTCTGGCTTTACTGTGGTGCGCAAAAACTTCTTTAATTTTATGCCGCCGGTCATGAAGCAGATAGCGCCGCTCGTGGCGCGGCAAATGGTGAAAGGCTCGATCAAAAAACAAGGCTTGGGTCGCCACAGTGAAGCTGAGCTGATTCTTATGTGTGACGACATGTTAAAGAGCTTGTCGGATTTGCTTGGCAATAGCGACTATTTCTTCAATAACCAACCATCTAGTTTTGATGCCGTCGCCTATGCGCATTTGGCTGAATTGATCGAGGTGGATTTAAACGGGCCGTTTAACCAAAAAGCCAGGTCTTACGATAACTTAGTGCGTTATTGTAAGAATATTCATGATCGCTATTTTGTGAGCGATAAATAAAGACGGTCATCTAACGTCTGTAAGCAAGATAAGTTCAGAAAATGCGGTTGCCGCGTGAGTTTTCGTCGATAACAACAACACGAACAAATAATTCATTAAAAAACGGACTGACTTGAGAAAATACCATGTTGAAAAAAGCGGTGTCGGCCAAAAAAGCCTTTAAGAAAAAATTGTTGTCCTGTGTATTGTTATCGGGTGTGAGCCTTGCCGGTATCAGTGGTTTCGCGGTTGCAGAAGACCAACCCAAACAAGTGGTTTGGGATTTAACCGAAATTTACGCCAATAACGAGGCTTGGGAAACGGCTTACGATAAGGTTCGCGCTGATATTGCTACATTGCCTGAATTCAAAGGCACCTTAGGTAAAAGTCCAAAATCATTAGCCAAAGCACTGGACGCCATTTTTGGTGTACAAAAAGAAGCGGTGCGTGTTTATGTTTATACCAGTTTAAATCACGATACCGATCAGCGCTCTGAAGACAATCAAGAGCGATTTGCCAAGGCCAATTCGTTATTTACCGAGTTCGGCGAAGCGCTTTCGTGGATGGACCCAGAAATTCTGGCTCTTGGCAGTAAGAAAGTTGAAAAATTCATCAAGAAAGAGCCAGGCCTTACTCCTTACGACTACTATCTTCGCTCGGTGGTTAAAAGCGGCGAACATCTTTTAGACGAGAAAGGCGAATCTTTATTAGCTTCTGCGTCGGCGGTATTGGGTAGCCCTAACGAAATTTACGAGTTGCTCGTTAATGCCGATGTTAAATGGCCGGAAGTAACGCTATCGACAGGCGAAACCGTAACGCTTAATCAAGCGGGTTATTCACGTTATCGCAGCCTTGCCAATCGTGACGATCGTAAATTGGTGTTTGATACCTTCTGGCAAACCTGGCACGACTATCGCGACAGTATTGGCAAAATTTTAGGTACCGAGGTACAAGCCAATATCTTTACCGCTAAGGCGCGCAACTACGATTCGGTCTTGCAAAAAGAATTGGATCAAGAAAATCTTCCAGAAGGCGTGTATCGCACACTAATCGCAGAAGTGAATAAATCGCTGCCTGTATTACACCGTTACTTTAAGCTGCGTGGTGAAATCTTAGGTATCGAGCAGATGCGTTACTACGATATCTATCCGCCACTGGTTGAGCTGGATACCGAATTCGGCCTCAAAGAATCTAAAGACATCACTCTAACCGTGCTTAAGCCATTAGGTGAAGACTACTACGAGAAGCTTGAAACGGCACTGAATTCAAACTGGGCGCATGCTTATCCACAACCCGGTAAGCGATCCGGCGCTTACATGAACGGCAGCGTTTACGATGTGCATCCATACGTTTTGCTCAATCATAACGACGACTACAACGGCCTATCGACCTATGCGCACGAATGGGGCCATGCCGTGCACAGCATGTTGGCTAACGAGGCCCAGCCGTACCTAAAAGCAGACTATTCAACCTTTACTGCCGAAATTGCCTCCATCATTAATGAAATTCTATTAGAAGAATATTTGATCGAACGCGCCGAAACCAAAGAAGAAAAACTCTTCTATTTAGGTCAGGCGCTGGAATCGGTGCGTGGTACCTTCTATCGCCAAGCCATGTTCGCTGAATTTGAATTAAAAATTCACGAAACCGCAGAAGCCGGTGAACCCTTAACCGGTGCAAAATTATCAGACATCTACGGCGATCTTCTGAAGAAATATCACGGCCACGACGAAGGCGTATTGCTAATTGACGATGTCTACACCAACGAATGGGCCTACATTCCGCACTTCTACTACAAGTTCTACGTCTTCCAATACTCAACCTCCATGGCTGGGGCATCTTGGTTTGCCGAGCAACTACTCGCAGGCGATACCAAGGTTCGAGACTCGTTTATTGACGTGCTAAAAGCCGGTGGATCAGACGACGCCTACAAAATCCTAAAAGCCGCAGGCTTAGACATGGCCAAACCCGAGCCCTACCAAGCTACCGCGCGTCGCATGACCGACATTATGGATCGAATCGAAGCGCTTTTGGCTGAGTAAGATGTTTTGGTTATTTATGCAATAAAAAAAGGCGCCGAAGGCGCCTTTTTTAATCTCTACTACATAAGTAAAAATAGAAGCTATCGTTAACTTATGTGGTTTGAATGACATATACCGGAAATAAATTCATTTGTAGCGTTAGTAGGTCTGCACTTTTGCGAACTCATTTGCTTTCGACATAAACTTATTCAAGTTCTTCTGCTTTACTTTCATCTTTAAAAGAAATTTGGAATTCAAAATGTCCGCCTATCTTCGTCGTACCAAAATAGTTGCTACTGTCGGTCCTGCTAGTGCTAGTCCAGAAATGATCGCTCGTTTGTTGGATGAGGGCGTGAATGTTTTTCGCTTAAATTTTTCCCACGGTAGTGCTGAGGGTCATCGCAATCAGGCCAAGGTGATACGTGAGGTTGCTGAAGAGAAGGGTCGTAATGCGGCGATTTTGGGTGATTTACAGGGCCCTAAGATCCGTATCGGTGATTTGGTAAAAGATACCATTGAGTTGATCGATAATTCTCTGATTACGCTTACCATCGACGACGATAAACCACACAGTGAGACGCGCATTGGTGTGGGTTACAAGGCGTTGCCTAAGTTTGTAAAACCTGGGGATATCTTGTTATTAGACGATGGATTAATGCGTTTAGACGTTGTGAATGTTTCTGAAACCGACGTCGAATGCCGGGTGATTTCTGGCGGAATCTTAAAGTCTCGCAAGGGTTTGAATCGACTTGGTGGCGGTTTGTCTGCGCCAACCATCACGGCCAAAGATGAGCTGGATCTAAAACTCGCCATCGAGCTTGAGCTGGATTATTTGGCAGTGTCTTTCCCAAGCTGCGCCGCTGATTTAAAACCGGTGCGCGATGCCTTGAATGCCTCGGGTGTTAAAACCGGCATTATCGCCAAAATTGAGCGCGCCGAGGCGGTTGGATCAGAAAGCACGTTAAAAGCATTAATTGAAGCCTCCGACGGAGTGATGGTTGCGCGCGGAGATTTAGGGGTAGAAATCGGTGATCCACAGCTAATTGGTGTGCAGAAAAAAATCATTCGATTGGCCCGCCTAGCGAATAAACCGGTAATTACCGCCACACAAATGATGGAATCCATGATCAATCAACCGGTGCCTACTCGTGCAGAGGTATTCGATGTTGCTAACGCAGTGCTCGACGGCACTGATGCGGTAATGCTTTCTGCCGAAACCGCCAGTGGTAAATATCCTGCTCAGGTGGTTCGAGCCATGGCGGCAACCTGCGTTGGCGCCGAGCAGCACCCTGACGTGCGCATTATTGATCGCGAGATTGAACAGACTTTTTATCGCATTGATGAATGCATTGCGCTATCTGCAATTTATGCGGCAAATCACTTATACAATATTGGTGCGATTATTTGTTTAACCGAGTCGGGAAATACGGCTTTATTGATGTCTCGATTGGGCTCTGGGTTGCCTATTTTTGCGTTGTCTCGTCATAAAAATACGTGCCGAAAAATGGCCTTGTATCGCGGTGTAAAATCGATTTTTTACGATGTGACCGAAAGCGGCGGTGACATTTATCAATCGGCCTTGGATACGGTTGGTCAAACCGGCGGTTTAATCAGCGGCCAACGCGTGGTTATTACCTGTGGTGATGTCTCTGGCAGTGGCGGCCAAACCAATCATATTAAAATATTGCAGTGGCAAACGAAGTCTTAATTTTTGAGGAATCGTAATTAATTTTACGAACAGAAAACTCTTAATAAAAGCCTAATCAATGAGTGGTCTTAATCAATAAGAGTTTTCTGTTAAATTATTTTCTGGCAATTTCCTGCTTTCCTACAATTCGATTTCTTATTACTGAATCTGCTGCTTAATTCTGCCTTGATTTAATCAGCAGATCGAATTTCTAAATCGCACTTTCAATGTTTTCCTAATTTCAATTTACTCATCTTATTAATTAGCGATCTTCAGTAACTGATAGCACTAATGTAGTCCGAGGTTTTAAACGAATAAATATTGAAATTTATTTTTAAATATCGATGTTTGGTAAATTATATGTCACGAATTTATCAAGTATTTCCTGCGGTTTAGAGGCTTAGATTCAGTATTCGAATAAATTCTATTGTTAATAGAATGAAAAGGTTATTCGGCGATCTTGAGAGTCTTTCAATGCTTGTTTATGCTATAAGCCTGAACAGTAATCGTACATTTAGAATAAGAATAAAAGAATTAGGTGTCTGAAATTCGTTTATTAGCTCATTCTTTTTTGATTTTTGTAATTAAACCTCTGCAAGCACCACCTAATATTTGGTTTTTTCTGAATGTTGGTTACCCACAGTGTTTTACGCGACAATACACTTATTAACGTTGTTCTAAGGTTGGATGAGTTAATTGTTCCTCAGGCTTTACCCGCTCGATATTTGATTATTTGCAGTTACTAAGAACAATCAGGAAGCGCCTATTTTTTTAAAAAGGCTCTGGTGATGGAAAAGGAATCCGCTATGAGTTCTGCACAAGAAGTCTCTGAATATTACTCAGAGACATCCGAAGATATTCTGCGCAGTCGCCATTCTCACAAGCGACTGTTGCAAAACCACGATGGTATTTTTCGCTATTTAGAATACGGTTTGTACGTACTTGCGGTAGTCATACCTTTGTATCTACAACAATACTACTCGCCGGGTGGATTCACTCTTCACAGTCAGTTGTACTGTGTCGTTGCAGCACTATCGGTGCTTCTGGTGTATCCAAAATTAGGGATTGGCCGTAAGGCTTTATTGGGTATGTCTGGTTTATTCAGGCTCAGTAAGGCGTGGGCGTTGGTTTCGGTTTTTTTAGTGGGTATTGGCTTTTACACCCACGCAGTAGAGTCCGCTCAGCCGGTAACGATTGTTAGTTGGTTGTTGTTGAGTTTGGCCGCACAAATGCTGGTTGCCAGCGTTTGTTTTAAGGTGCGGCTGTTTTTTACTCTGAGATCTTCCAAACGTATTTCGTCGGTAATTATTGGCTCGGGCGCTGCCCTTTCACATCTGTCGGCAAAAATGGTCGATAACGTTTGGCTCGATGAGCGAGTCGTTGGATTGTGTGACCCTTCGAATCCGTTATCTGGTCAACGAGACGATATCGGCATCAAGAACATTGTTAATTTAGCGGAGTTACTGGCAATGATTGATGCGCGCCAGGTGCAGCGCATCTACGTAGCTTTGGGACTCAAAAATACCCCTGAACTTGTGCATTATTATCAAGCATTGCAAGACAAGCAGGTTGATATCGTTTGGGTGCCCGATATCTACGAGTTTGATTTACTCAATCATTGTGTGCGCGAACTGGGTGGTTTGCCGCTTATTTGTTTAAACGAAACTCCTCACTACAGTGGTCTTCGATACTTTGTGAAAACGGTATTTGATCGCTCTATTGCAGCGTTATTAATTGTGTTGCTGAGCCCGCTCTTTTTAGTGCTTGCCTATCTCGTCAAGCGCTCCTCTAAAGGCCCGGTTATCTTTAAACAACAACGCGATGGCTGGGATGGTCAAACCTTTGAGGTGTTTAAGTTTCGCAGTATGTATGTTCACGAAGAAGGACAGCTTGTGAAACAAGCCACCCAAAACGATGACCGCATTACGCCTATCGGTAAATTGTTGCGAAAAACCAGCTTAGACGAGTTACCACAGCTATTTAATGTGTTGTTTGGCAACATGTCATTGGTTGGGCCGAGACCCCATGCCATTTCACACAACCAGTATTACAGCAATAAAATTCAACGCTACATGGCGCGGGGACGCGTTAAACCCGGTATGACGGGGCTTGCGCAGATTCGAGGTTTTCGAGGTGAGACCGAAAAGCTCGAAGACATGGAGGCAAGAGTTAAGTCTGATCTTGAATACATCAATGCGTGGACACCTTGGCTGGATATAAAAATCCTGCTGTTAACACCCTTTACGCTATTGTCGAAAAAAGCTTATTGAGTGAAGTCTGAGCGCCCTTGGTAAGTTGCCAACGCCGGGTGCTCAGACTTTAACGGGAAAATTAAAAACACGACGCTTTGCCGAACTCAACGGCGTATTTAAATTGTCCCTGCTGCCACTTGCCGCGAATAATATTCTCCAGCAAAAACTGATGAGCGCCATCGGAACCGGCCAAAATGATGTACGGGCCATTTTCGCTCTCCTCTAAAGTCCAATGACCGCCGCCGGTATCGGTTCCGGCGGAACCGGCCCAGCCATTACTGGTGCCAATATTTATGGCTCCCTCGGAACTTCGATAATAGAGTCGTTCTGGGCAGATATGATAGTAGCCAGAGGCTCCGCCGGTTGCGCCCGAAAAAACACTTGGTGAGTAAATCCAGAAGATACGCACGGATTGAATGCCGTTTACGTAGGCCTGAGCGTACGGGTTATTGGCGATTCCCTGAGGTTCGCCCTGCCAATTAGACACTGGTCCGCCGCCCAGATTACCTTGTGGTGGCTGGCCAATTTGTCCGTAATTTCCAAACCGATCAACGTAATAATCACCGGCCGGATAACCTTGATGCGATAACAACGCCGAGATTTCTTCTGCCACCCGGTGGCCGTTGACGGTGTACTCCGATTTTGCGTAGCTAGGCGCTGCACTGAGTACCGCCAACAAAGCAGTAAATATGGCTTTGGCGGTGATGGATTTTAGAGTAAGAGATACCCACTTCTTCATCTAAAGAGACTCCTCAAATTCGGTGGTCTGTTAAACGCTACTTGGTTGAGTCTATGTCACCGCGGCGCTTTAAGAATTAAGGCAAGCTGACGTGTTGCACAAAAATCGGTAAAGATAGGAAAAATCGAATAACAAACGTAAACAGGTGGCGCTGATAGATAACGGTTGATTATCTGCGACAGCGCGATAGCTGGAAGGCTGTGGAGTTTAGAAGAAGGTAATGAAGGGAAAGTACACCTCGCGCAAGGACGAGGTGTGTACTATCGGGAGAATTTAAGCAGGGAACAAGTTTAGCGTGTAGTTCACGGTGGTTTGGGCGACGTTTTTGGCGCCAAAATCAATCAAGCGAATACGTGCTAGCAGTTTGCTTTCAAGAGTGTCGCTGCCAAGATCGCTAGAAACAACGGTCACCGAAGAAACAGAGCCATCCGGCTCAATGACCAAGCGAATCGTCATTTTGCCCTGTAAGCTTGGATCTTTACGCAGCTCACGGTTGTAAATTGCGTTAACCGCACCTTTGTTTTTGTCCATCACCACACGAACATCACGGTCGCTGCGGCCGCCGATGGTTTGCTTCGAGCCGGGCTTGGGTGCCGCTTTTACGCTGGTGCCTTCCGCGTCATAGATTTCGCTATCAACAACGGTGTTTTCTTTACCCGATAACGCAATGCCGCCAGTGTCACGGCTCACCGTTGCGGTATTAAAGCCACCACTGGTGGTTTTGGCCTTGTTGGCAACCACGGATCTATCTACCTGAGCTGCGGTAGCGTCACCGGTGGTTAGGCTGCGATTGCTGTTATTGGTATCGAACTTGTTGCGAAAATCCTGTAAGTCGTCCTGAAATTGCAACAAACCACTGCTTTTGATCTTTTCTTGATTATCGATCTTAGGTGGCGCAGGCTTGGTCTCAACCGGAATTTCTTTCGGCTCTGGCTTGGGTTTAGGCTTTTCAGGCTCGGGTTTAGGTTCTGGTTTTTTCTCTTCCGGTTTTGGAATTTCCTGCTTTTCCAAAATAATCTTCGCTAAATCTGGCTTGGGCGCTTCTTTTTCGTCCACCAAACGATCAGGGAGTGGTACTAAAGGAACACCGATGGCGAAAATTAAAAACAATACCAAGCCGATAGCGGCAATGGTACGGAACCGTTTTTCGTCGCTCTCAACCGGTTGCCAAGGCAAAGACAGGTTGAGCATTGCAGTATTGACGGTTGTCATTACGTGCCCTCCCCGGTCGGTGCTGGCGCGGCTGCGCCAACTGGGTCTTCAGCCAATGGCACAGGATCGTTGGATGGAACCTGAGAAACCGCCATGGAGACATCGCGGAATTCGGTATCCACGCAAGTCTGCATAATGCGTTTGAGCATTTCGTAGGGAATTTCCGCATCGCCCATGATGGTTACCGGGCGGCCTTTTTCTTCTAACTCTTCAGGTAGCGGGCCTGCTTGAGTCGCAAGGTCGGTCAGCACCTGTTTTAGTTCGGCGATAACAAGGTCTTCGCGAGCAAGAATATCGGTAACCTTGGCAACGATTTGGCCAGAGACAATTAGGTCTTCATTGTTGGCCAAAATGAGTAGCGTGGAATCGGGTTTTTGCTCAGATACAGATTCCGGCAAGATGATGTCTTTTTGATTTTGCAAAATTTCAACATCGTCGGAATTGATCAGTAGGAAAAACACCAGAATGGTAAAAATATCCATCAACGACACAAGGTTTAGCTTAGAGCCACCGAGATTACGCTTGTGATGTTTGGCCATGCGTTTGGCGCGCAGTGATTGCTTCATTGCGCACCTCCGGCTTGTGCGGTTTCGGTATCGTTGACGGGTGCGTCACCCAAAGACATATCGGGAAATAATTCTGCATCCACAACATCGGTTACCACCACGGCTTTGTAGGAGCGCACCGTGTCCATCACGGTGATGAGGGTTTGGTAACTGGTGTTCGATTGCGACAAAATTAAAATGTCTTTTTTCTCGATGCCTTGCTCTTTTAGGCGACGTTTAACTTCTTGCAGCGTCAACGACAAGAGCGCGTAGTTATGCTCAATGGTCGCTGCCTCGCCGGGTTCTTCACTGGCAACTTCAACTTTTTCGATGCGTTGCACGCGAGTTCCCGCTGGATAATTTACATCCAGATAGTCGTCGTGAATCACCACTTCGAGAATCTTGGGAATCTCGGGATTGCTTTCTGCTGGGTTCCCCACTTCCGGTAACGTCAGGTCGATTACCGTAATGCGTGAAAACACCATGGTCATCAACAATACAGGAACCAGAATAATCATCAGGTTCATGAATGAGGTGATGTCTAATTCGGCTTCTTGGGCGTTTTTACGCCGGAGCTTCAACATGGTTACTTCCTGCTCGGTTGCCGGGAATTAGCGTACTGCGGCGCCAGGGTCTTCGTTGCGGGTTTTGGCACTGCTGCCACCGGCCAACACGTTTAAGCACTTAACACCGGCCATTTCTAGGCTGTCGATGATCTCGGTGGTTTTGGTTTGCAAAATGGCGTGCGCTAAAAGCAGCGGAATTGCTGAGATCAAACCGAATGCTGTGGTGTTCATCGCAACGGAAATAGATTGTGAAAGCAGCGAGGCTTTTTCGGTAGGGTCGGCGTTAGCTACAGCGGTAAATGCGGCGATAAGACCGATAATAGTACCCAAAAGACCCAAAAGAGTGGCGATGTTCGCCAAAGTGGCAAGGTAGTTGGTACGCTTTTCAAGGCGTGGCATGGCTTCAAGAACGCCTTCTTCCATGGCCAACTCGATGTCGTCACGACGTGGGCTTTCGGCCATACGAATAACGCCCGCAGCAACCATACGGCCAACGGGCGCTTTACTGTTTTGGCCCATTTTGACGATGCCAGAATAATCTTTCTTTTTCAGCATTGGCAAAATTTGATCGAACGCGCGGCGATTAGATTGCTTGGCGTAGGTGAGGTAGATCCAGCGCTCAATGGCGACAATTAAACCAATGGCAAGCACTAAAGCGATTGGAACCATGAAAGTGCCGCCGTCCTGGAAGAAACGAACTACGTTGCTGAAAAAATCCATAATATTTACCTGACTAACATGCAAAAATTTCCGCGTTTAACGCGAAAGAACCAAAGAGAAGTTATGTGTTGGAAGCAAAGCTTAGCAATTTACTGCGGATCGACATCTTGTTTGTTTAGGCTTTCAAGATATTTCACTTCGCGCCGTAATTCGGCACGCTCGATATGCTCGAAGACGCTGCCTTGTAACTGTGAGCTAATCGTTTGGGAAAACTCCTCGGCATTGGCCGCGGTTTTCCAAGGCACGATGTATAAAACCTTGGGCTGCTCCTGATTACCTGTGACGGTTTCTTCAAGCGTAATCACAGTTGATTGTGCGCTCGCGAGGTTGGCAATTACAGCACAAACAAATGAGATCAATAAAACAAAGGTGTTACTTTTCATCGATGATCTTTCCAAGTTGAGACCTGTGCACAGTGTTAACTACCAGAGTCTTGTTGATCGACCCGACGGCGCAGATCGCGAATCCAGCCATCGACCTTGTCATCGGGAGTTGTTTGCAAGGCTTGGTACTGTTCGTAATGCAAAAGCGCATTTGATAAATCGCCCATGTACAATTCGTAGAGAATGCCAAGGTTGAGGTGTGATTTGGAGTGTTCCGGCCAAATCGATAACGCACTCAAGTAATTGGCTTCAGCGCCTTTAAAGTCACCCTGTTTACGTTTAAGAATTGCCAGCTGATTGTAGGCATCTAGATTGAGCGAGTTAACTTCAATGGCCTTCTCATAGGCGGTTTGCGCCTCTTCAAGACGGTTGGTTGCATCGTATACCAAGCCCAAATTCAAATATGGGCCGGATAAATTCGGCGCGACCAGTATTAATTCTTGCCAGGCAAGCTCGGCTGCCGTCCAGTCTTTATCGAGTTGAACCGCAAGTGCTTGGTTAAAAAGGGCCTCAGTCGTTGGATCTACGGCAACAGCATTCGCCAAATAGGGATTTGCAGGTGGCAGGGCTACACCTGAAGGATCAGTTGTGAGATCTGTGGTTTCGCTGTCCGAGTTGGTTGCGGTCTCTGCGCTGGCGGTTTCAGGTGCGTTGGTTTGTTCGCTGGCGCCGTTTGGTTGTTGGCCAATTCCGGGTAATGAAATTGGCAGTTGACCACTGCATCCGGTTAACGTGATGAGAGCAATCGCCACGGCAGATTTGGCGCAAAGGTTTAGCCCATTAATAAATTTCACGGCTCACCTCAATCAACTGTTCTGGCTTGTCGTAACGACCCGGTTGCAATTTGCGC
Organism: Sessilibacter sp. MAH1; assembly: GCF_054658315.1. Taxonomy (NCBI): domain Bacteria; kingdom Pseudomonadati; phylum Pseudomonadota; class Gammaproteobacteria; order Cellvibrionales; family Cellvibrionaceae; genus Sessilibacter; species Sessilibacter sp. MAH1. The sequence goes on along the minus strand of NZ_BAAGIC010000005.1, from coordinate 212,118 downwards.
AGAGATTCAAAACTCGCTTGTACCCACTCGTCGTAGATACCGCTCCACGCACGTTGGCTGTTGCTAGAATGAATTTCGATGGCCTTATCCTCAAAGGGATAGGCTTGCTCTTCGAGCAAAATCTCGTACTGCTCAAGTTCAAGCTCGTCCAGATTACCCGGACGTTGCGAATCGAGAAGCGCACGACCCAATAAACGATAGATTTCGCCAACCTTGTAACTGGCTTCGGTAGACACCTGTTGAATGTCGTAGCTCAAGGCTTTGTTGTAGGAATCTAGTGCTTTTTCGAAGGCGGCTTTTTTCTTTTTAAAGCTCGATTGCAGTGGCAGCGTTAGGTCAATGGCCGAGAATATTTGGAATTGTTGCTCGGCGAGTTCTGTTGATGACCAGGCTGCCAAATACATACTGCGGAAGGTTTTGTCTTCTCCGGCGCGATCATGGGTGGTAACCATTTTACGCAGCCAGAAGTTACGCTTATCGACATCACCGAGTTGGCTGTACAGTTCGCTCATTTTAAATTGAGCTTCCATGTTTTCGCCAAAAGGCTTTGGATAGGTGTGAGCGTAGCGACGATAGTTATCGATGGCGCGCTCAAGGTTGCCATCGCGTTCAAATAAATCGGCAACCAATAGCAAAGACTGACGCTGTACCTCAGGGTCTTTGTCTTGCTCCATAACAATCAACAGCTCGTCAGCTGCCAGTGCCCAGTTTTCAAGAGCTTGATAAACTACAACTAATTTGGGGCCAATGGTGTTGGCAAGAGAATGATTGGGATAGCGTACGCGGAACTCAATGAGTTCGTCGCGCGCTTGGCTCCAGTTTTCCAGCTCAATCAAATGATTAGCGGCGTCGTAGTGTGATGTTAGCGCGATTTCGGTATTCGGAGCGTTCTCACGAACACGCAATAATTGCATGACCGCTTCTTGTTTGTTGCCGCTAGCCAGCTGGTTTTGCGCTTGTTCGTAGATGGCCGCAGCCATACGCAGCACCAAGGATTCACGCTCTGGGTCTTTTTCTGGCAACAGAGCAATCACTTGGCGATAACTGTATTCGGCGTCAACAAAAGCGCCGGTATCAAACTGCGACTGTGCTGCAATCAGCCACGCGGTTTTAAGCACTTGGCCTTCCGCCGGTGGCTGCCACTGTGTGACTCGCAAGGCTTCTTCGATGGCGCGATTGAGTTTACCGGTTGTGAAATAGCCCTGTGCCGATTCGGTAAGCACGGCAACGGCGCGATCATCCGTTGGAAAAACATTGGCGAACCGGACGCCACTTTCGATGGCTTGGTTTTGCCAGTAGCTTCTGTCTTCTTCGGTTTGCGCTTGCTCTTGCAGCTGTTTGGCCAGAATCACCGTGGTGTAACCCGATTGCGCGGCGGTTTTGGCGTCGCGTTGCTGGGCGTTTAATTCGTAGGCGACTCGTTCGTATTCTTGGTAGGCCGCCTTTAGCTGGCCCGATGAATACAGTGCTTCGGCAAGCAGGTAGTTGATTTCGCCGCGATCAGGGTCATCCGGGAAGGTTAAAACGAACTCTTGGTACCATTTGGCCGCAAGAATAAATTCGTTGATAACCGACTGATCTGTAATGGGTTGATCATCCACCAAGAACTTATCTTTAGGGTTCTCTGCCAAGGTTTTACGCCATTGCTGTGCACGAGCGTGACGATACTTGGCCAGTTCCGTTAGGAACTGATGCAGCGTTGGTCGTAACCGATCGCGCACGCCTTCTGTTTTAACCTGCCAGTACTCGCTGTTAATACCGTACAACTCAACAAATTGCTCCTTGTTGGGTACAAGCTGGTCTGGGAAGCCGCCGGTTTCATATACCTTAATTTTGGCCGCACTAAAGCTAGGCGCCAAATCACTTAACGGATAGCGATCAACAAAGGCTTGGTAGGTTTCAGCGCTGTCGCTGTAACGCTCTTTGCTCAGATACAGGTTTGCTAGGTGCTGATACAACAAGTATTCGTAGTCGCGCTCGCCCAATCGCTCATAGGTTTCGGCGATGGTTTTAGGGCCATCGAGATAAGAGAACGATAGGCTGATAACTCTTAGCGTATCGTCGGCTAACGTCCGATCATTATTGTTCAGATCCGCCAGCGTCTTGCCATTGCTTAGGTATTGATCCAACAGCTGGGTGAACGAATCGATTGCCTCTTCGTAGACGGTGCGTTTGAACTGACTCCAGCCGAGCATATACAAGGCGTTTTCGAAAAATGCTGTGTTTGGCCCGCGCTCCACCACCGCTTCGTAACGCTCGGTTGAGATACGGTAGTTTTCTTCGCTGAAGCTGCGCTCGGCGCGGCGGAAATAGGCTTCGGCCAAGAAGGGTGAATCTGGGTATTCTGTGGCCAATTCGGTGAGCGTGCTGTCGGACTCTTGAGTACGGCCATCTAGAGCATAGGCTTTCGACAGTTGATACAGGAGCTCGTCGACGCGAGTTTCTACACCGGCGGGCGCTGTGCGCTGTAACTCAATCAGTTCTTTGTACAATTCAATGGAGCTGTCGAAGAATCGGCCAGGAGCTTCTGAGTTGGCTAGAGCCTCTTCGTTACGCGCCATATCAAGGCCCGCTAAACGAATTAAGATTTTGCGTCGAGTATCTGGATTATCGGCGTAGCTTAGGGCTTCGCGGTAACTTTTTTCGATTTCATCGATGGAGACACTCGGTACAGGCAGCGTTGGGTTTGGAATTCGCGCCGGTTCAATATCTTGGAGCGTTGGGCCGGTTTCAACCACATCAACACTGCTACACGCCACCAAAGCGCTGACGGCAGCGGCCAGCGCCAGCTTCTGTGGCAGTTTGATAGCTATAGAGCGATTGTGTATAGGCAACTTATTCATCGACTGCCTCCGAAGTACCTTGAGGCAGTGTTAACGGTGCGTCTTTACTGGTATCGAGGATAGTTTCGCCGTTTGCCGGGCGAGTATCGTAAAGGCGCGCGATCGAGAGCTTGGTCTCGGCCAAATAGAAGCGCACGCGTTGTTTTTGCGAGTCAAGCTCCGCCAAAAGACCTTCTTTTAAGTCTGCTTCGACATCGGTGAGCAGGTTGCTGAGGCGGGTTTGTTTATCGGTAATTTGCACTTGTGCATCATCGAGACGCACCGCCATGGGCGCTATGTCGGGAGCCAAGGTGCTGGCGTCTTGAACTTTAGCGAAGGATTGTTTCAGCTCGGTAATGTTGGTTTCGAGTTGGCGGCTTTGTTCTTTTAGCTCCCAAATGCGGTCGTGGTAAGCCTGCGAGGCGTTCCAATAGAGTATTCCGTAAAACAATTTCGCCTGCGCAGCTTTACGAGCGCTGACTTGATCACCGGCAATTTTGGCGGTGTTGACGCTTTTCTCGGCGCGATCGATCAGGTCGTTGGTGTCGGCATCGGTAATTAGCGCAAGATAGTCTCGATTTGATTCAATATTGGCGATTATCGCGTCAATACGGGACTTTTGGGCGACGGCATCATTGATTATTTGAGCGTAGTTGCGTTCACGAATTTCGGTTTCTTGGGCAAGCCTTTGATCAATGCGAGCAGAGATTAGGTCTTGGTAATCGACCAGTTTTGCTTCCCAGCCCTTGAGCTCTTCAAGTAACGCGGTGAGATCGCGAAGCTCCTGTACCCGAGCTTGAAAGAGATTTTTGGCGACCAAGCGTTGTAAATAATTGATGACCGGAGTTTCGATTAAGTCGGGGGTATTTAGCCAGGTACTGTTGCGATCGATCTCTAAATTGAGCAGTGGTAAAAGGTCGATTTCTTGCAGTTTTTGTTCGGCTTCATGAATGCGAGCCAGCTCGATTTCGTAATTGCTTTCGGCATCTAGGTAGGCAAAAAGAGCCTCTCCCTGGGCACCCATTTTTTCGTAAACGTAAGGCAAGGCCAACATGGCTTCTTGCACTTCTGGCGCATCACTGTCGCGACGCAGCAGTTCCTGCCAAGGTCGAATGGCATCGGCGTATTTTTCTTGGCCATAAGCTGCCCAGCCTGAGCCGAGCAAGGCTTGATTAGCCAGACCATTGGTGAGTCGCACTTGGTTGAATTCTTGTTGCGCGTCTTGATACTGGTTGAGCGCCAGTAAACTGAAGCCTGCGGCTGTATGAGCTTTATCGCGAAGTGCTTGCTGTAACTCGGGCTCCAAACTTTTTTCGGTTAGATCCGATGCATAAACCTGCTGGTAATGCGCAATCGCCTGCTGGAACTGGCCTGTGCGACCGTAGGCGCTGGCGAGGTTGTGATGCAGATAGTAAGGCCAGGCGGTGGGGTCTTTTTTGGCAAGTTCTGCATCGAGTTCTGCTAAGGCGCTTTCTGCGCCAGCAAGATCACCGAGATGAATAAGCGTATTTACGGCTAATGCACGGCGTTCGATATCGACTTCATAGCGGATATCGTCGGTGTTCATGTGATTGATGGATTCGTTGGCCGTGGCCCAAAGCCCGCGTTGATAGGCAAGCTTACTTAGATTTAGCCAAGCGGCGTTGCGAACTTTTGCGGGGCGCTCTTCAGTTAAGAGGCGATTGAAAATGTCGCTGGCGGTTTCGTGCATGCCAAAGGCAAGGCTAATTCCACCTTCGATGATTTCAGGATTATCTTTGTGGCCGGAAATACCACCGCGCTCTTTGGCGACATAGAGTTCGCTGAGCGCGTCAAAGTAGTCACCTTGATAGTAGTGATACAAGGTAACGCCGTAGCGTAAATCAGCGACGCTTGAGAGCGGCTCTTCCTTTTTTTTAGCACCAAAAGCGAGGCTTGATAGGCTGATCAGTGCGATCGCAACAGGAAGACCAAGCCGCTTGGTGTTTAGAACAATTGCCATTCTTTAATTTCAAACACCGGTTGCAACTTGGCAGTAGAGTCTATGATTTTTAGTTCATAAACCTTACCTTCGGTTTCTTTGTTGATGGTAACTTCTGCGGCACGTTTGTATTCGCGGCCCTCTGGACCAATGCCGGTAAAAAACGCCGTTAAACGGTGCTCGCCGGTTTTGAGATTGCCGAGATACAGGCGTTGTACGCCACCTCGAAACAATGCGTCAACTTGATGATCTGTATAGAGTTCGCTAGCAACGAGCTTGTCGTCAATGTGAACCTTTACGGCATCCAGCTCAAAAAACTCACCAATATCCATGGAGAGATACACAGCTACTTGGCTGTTGGCGGGATAGAGTAACTCTTCCTCTAAAATCAGAAGGTCTCGATTCAACGAGAGTACTTGCTTTTTGAGGTCTTCAATTTGCTCACTAACCGGTTTTTCGGCTTCTTGAGCGTGAACGACGGTACAGGCACAAGCCAAAGTCAGTGCGCTGCCTAGAGTTTTTATGACTCGAAGCCAATTCGAGTTGCGAAGTGCAGACATGGAACTGCGTTCTCCTAATTGCCTTACTTTTTGGGATGGCAAAGCCATATCCAGATTCCTTGAGTGTCTCGTCGATATCCATCACCGACTGGTTTTACGCGCAGTAGTGTTTCTGGGTAAAACCAATTCCACGCCTGTTGGTTGCGTCGCTTATTTCGCTGCGATTGGACGATCCTACCTGCGAGTATAAGCGAGGTGCAAAATTAAAGAGTGCCAAAAAGCACACTAACGCGCTTTGATGACGAAAATTGTACTTAAATCAGCGGCTTTGTGAATGCGATAGGCGTGACGTGTTTCCAGTTTCGAGAAATCTTTGGCGACCCAATCCTTATTGGGATGGATCTATAAGTCCATTCGAATACACAACTTTGCCAAATTCGGTGATTAAAATTGCTTCGTAGCCATTCAGTTTATTGATCATGGCGAGGCCTTTTTCGGCGCCGAGCACAAACACCGCCGTTGATAATGGATCGGTATTAAACCCTTCTGGGCCAATAACGCTGACGCTGATTAATCCGTGACTCGATTTGCCCGTTTTCGGATTCAGTATATGGTGAACTCGCTCACCGCTGTGTTCGTCAATGAAAAAACGTTCGTAGTCACCGGATGTTGAGATGGCTTCATTTTGTAACGGTAACTTAAGTACCTGCTGTTCTTCCCAACTCAGTTTTTTATCGTCAAGGCGTGGGTTTTTAATGCCAATTAACCATGGTCGACCGCGATTATCGCCAAGCAGCCGCGTATCACCACCGGCGTTTACGCTGCCGTGACGCACTCCGTTCTCGGCTAATATTTTTGCGCCACGATCTACAGCGTATCCCTTGGCTAATCCGCCAAAATCAATCTTAACCGCCGGGTGGGTGAATTTTATGCTGCGTGTCTGAGGATTCCACCGCAAACGATCGCGGCCTATGGCTGGGAGGTTTTGGGTAATTTTGTCGTCGTTTGGGGCGATCTTTTCGCGGTAATCATAAAAACGCCCTACCGAGGCAAAGGTAACATCAAACGCGCCATCGCTAATTTGGTTCATCCAAAGGGATTTATTAATCAAAGACGCAAACTCGGGTGACACGATTTGCGCTGTTTTGTAGGCGTGAAGGTTAACCTGTGACAGTTCACTGGATTCTATGTAGGGACTGTAGGTTTGATCAAAGCGCTCCATTTCGGCCTTGATTAAGCCAAGAATGTGTTCGGCGCGATACTTTTGTTCGTTAACTTGTGTTTTGAATTGTTCGGGGTTGGTATCTTGCAGTCGTGCGTCTGGGTCATCGAGCCAGAAGCGCGCACCGACCGAGGTGCCCATAATGGCCCAATTCTCTTGAAACCACTTAGCGTGGCCATGACTGCAAAACAGCATCGCAACCAGTAACAAGACGGTTTGTGCGGACACCGAGTGAACGGATTTTGTGAGATCTGAAAACTTAGGCACATTTAGCCTTTAAATCTGCGTAATGCGACCGGTTCAACCGGCCGCAGACGAGTGACTAGAAGCTCCAAGAGATTCGATAGCCATTATCAGAAGGCTCTCCAACCGAAGCCGCCATGGTTGGTAATATGGTGGCTAAATCGGGATGAGCAGAATCGCGGACGCCGACTTCACCGGTGAACAGTATGCCTACATCGTCGTTAGGGCGCAGTGTGGGGTTGTAGTTGGCGTCTAGATCGACCAATACTGGGCCGCCAAGGTCTTGAAGATCGATGTTGATACCCTGCTGGCCATCGCCGGAAAGTCGAGCGCCGAAGCTGCCAACGCGCAGCCATTTTTCGCCGTCGTGAAATGCTCCCTCTCGCCAAGACACGCTGCCATCAATCGCTTTTACGTGTTCTCCGTCGAAGTCACCTTCACTAATGATGACCGAAAAATTTCCCGCCAATTGAGTGGGTGAAAAAAGATTGGTAAGGCCCGCGGGAAAGTTGGCCTCAAAGTCACTGAGCGTTACGGCGCCGCTACTGCTTACACAGGCTAAACCAGCGGCATTTTGGTTTTGAAACGAGACCTTGATGTCGGCGCATGGTGTCAGCGTTAACAGGCTTGTGGGATGCAAAGACCAAGACAGTTCACCGAGGCTGTATAGGTCGCCACCAAGAATGATTTGCGTGGAACCCGAACGGCCAGTCCATAAGGTGCCGTTGATTTCTGACATACGCAAACCCGGCGCCGCTTGGGTAAAAGCGTAGGCAGCCCAAATTGCCGGAATACGTGCGATCAACAGGATTATCAGAAGAAGAATAAGGCCAAACCAGAGCCGCTTTTTGGTTAGGATATTTGATTGAGTCATGTGCGTCTAAGTCGTTACGTTCCAGTAAAAAAAGGGTTTATCGGGCAAGACGAATACTTACCGAGACACGACCGCTGGTGCGTGTTGGTGTCACGGTAAGCTCTTTGGCTTGCAGCCCTTCTTCGTATTCCATTTGGTAGAGCCACTCAATGACTTTCCCGTATTCGGCTTCTTCTAAACGCAGCCGCACTTCGCCTTCGCGTACCGGTTGGAAGCTGCTCATGCGTAAGCCGCGCAAACGTAGACTTCTGTCGATCAACTCACTCAATGGCGCACTAGAAACCTTAGGGCCGCCGCCGGTTTGATATTCTTTAAGCTCTAGCGCCATTTCGCGAACGCGAGCCAAACTCTCGGAGGTTGACTGTGTGGATAACTTTTGATTGGCGAGAGTGTTCGCCGATGGTTCGAGCAAAAGCCACCAAATAATCGCCAAGCCAATGGCTACAGAGCAAATGAAAAGTGCAGCTTGGTCTCGACGACTGAGCGTTGCCCAATATTCGTTGATGGCGTTCATTGTCCACTCCTTATACGCAGCCGAGCCTGAACACCGTTCGGAACAGATGAGGTTCCCTGTAATTCAGCGACTAGCTGGCTTCCTTCTAATTCTGCCCGTAAGCGATCAATCTGCTGGAAGTTTGAAGACTCTGCCGTTAAGCGCATGTCACCTTCTACAAAGTTGATGTTCTTTACCACCACATTTTCGGATGCAGCGATGATCGGGGTAATTTGTGCAAGCAACGTTGTGACGGATAATCCACCCGCGCTGCTGTTGTCTTTAAATTTGGCAAGTTGGTTGCGCAGTTGACGCTCGGGATCGGCCATAACACCCTGTGGAACCGCTGATCGATACGCTTGCTCGACTTGAGCCAAATAGGCTTTTTGCTCGCTTTTCAGCTGGAAGATTTGTACCCAGTTTCCGCCCAAATACAGCACACAGGCAATGGCTGCGGCAATTGCCGCAGGGCGCCAGGTTTTCCACCAGCGGGCAACTGGCAGTGCTCTACCTAACGCATATTGGCGAAGATTAATGGGTGGCAGCAATTCCATGCTTAAGCTCAGCCACTGATCCCATTGCTGGCTGGTGGCGATCTCTTGATAAGCATTGGGTAAGTGGTTATGCAAGGTTTGCAAATCTTCAAAAGATTGTCCGTAGAGCTTTACTTCGGTCGGGCGTTCTGCCTCTTCGAGGGTCGCTGCGAGAGACTCCAGAGAGCCGGCGAGCATATCTAATTCGATGAGATAACCAAGATCTTTATCGTAACGGACTTCAACAAGGCTCTCGTCGCCTAACCAGCGAATAGCCCACTGTTTATCAGCTCTGGGAAGCAGTAAAAACAACGGCAAGCAAACTGTAATTTCCGCGCCCGCTGATTCTATGGTGTCGATCAGGGTTTTAAGAGGATCAATGGGGGTGTAAGCAACGGTAACAATATCGTTTTCAAATTGTCCGTAAGCGAAGTGCATGTTGTCGACGTTGCCAATAATTTGCTCTTCTAATTCGTAGGGCATTAGATTGGCAATGTGGCGCTTTTCTTTAGATGAAAAGGATTGAGCCAGCATAACAAGATCGCAGGAGCTAAGAGCCAGCCATACTTCTGCATTGGCGGCCGATTGCGCCTGACTCAAGTCAGTGGCAGAACCTTGCATGGCTGGACCCATCCAGTCGCCGTCTTGCGCAAGTCGCCAAGTTAGCGCTGGGCTTTGCGGGTTTTGACCTGCAATTGAGCTGTCGTAAATCGCGATAATTCTATTCATACACTTCCATGCTCGGAGCCAATCCGATCAACGTTCTTTCTCTATTGTGTTCAAATTAAGCTGTGTTCAAATTTAGCGCTGTGACTACCGTTTGAGCCTCTGGTCAACGCATCCCTGATTTTATTCGAGGCCAAACATTGGCACTGTCATTTTCAATGTCTTTAAATTTCTATGGGCTAGTGTAAGGCCTTTCTAGTATTACGAATATGTCAGTTTTAATCAGACATTCTTATAAGTTGAAATCGCTGCGTTGAATAATTTTGGCGTCGCCGTTATCGCGTAATATTAGGCTGTACTGGGTGCGTCTTTGTCTACCGACTTCAACTTCTGCTTTCAAAGTGAAATAACTGGTGTTAACCGTCAAACCATTCGAGCTGACGGTACCCAATGGCGTTAGTGACGAAATTACGCCACTGTCGAGGAACTCCGCAATACCAATATAACCCGAACCTGCTCGATCTAGGAGCATCTGTTCACCGTCTGCCTTAGATAGCGGTGTTAGGTCGTTCTCTAAATTAATGGTGCGCAGCAATAGCGGTTTGGCGGTATTTACGTTCAAACCGTTACTGTCGGGCAAGGCGGTAATGTAAGGCTCCAAAGCATCGAACAGTTCTGGAGTCATGGACTTTACCAAACGCAACTCGGAAACGCTTTTTAACGGGCCATTTGCTGGACGAATCGGTGGATCTTCACGTTGATATTCCAGAGATTCGGCACCGCTAAAACCAAAGCTGTCATCGTCGGGGTCAATCCAGTCAATGATAGGCTGCAATATCTCGATGGCGTCTGAGATCGACATTGGATTTTCTTCATCCAACAGCTGTAGCAGTCGAATGAATCTTTTCTGATCCGATGTGTACCGCTCTGGACTGGTGTCGCCCGTGCCGTTGTCTTGGTTCTGCACGGCAAGACGATTAACGTCGAACTTACCTTGAGCGTCTTCGAGTTGGCCTTTTAGAAAACCTTCATCTAAAGGAAATGGTTGTTCCTGTGCCCAAGGTTCTTCTAGGCTGTCTACTAATTCGTTATCTTCGCGATCACTCTCGAAGTCTTTCTCAAGCGCGAATCGACCAAGTTCTTCTGCACCGAGCAGATATTCCTGAGCTTGATTGCCGTGGAAGCGACTCTCTGCCAGCAGTAGGGTTCGATCATGAGTTGTAGCAAGACCAATGGCCAAGGCCGTCACCAAACCAACAATGATTAACGCGGCGATTAAAGCGACGCCGTTTTGATGTGTCGAGGGTAGGTTTAGTGCTCTGCGATTATGAATCACGGTTACCTCGGTTATTATTATCGTTGTCCTGATTATTACCCTCTCCAGAGCCGCCTTCCCCAGAATTATCTTCGGGTGGAGCTTCATTACGAGGGTTGTTAATTTCAGTAACAATCGTAAATAAACGAGTCATGCGACCGAATTCTTCGGTTTCGATGGTCACCTGTACCGCAATAGGTAGGCCTGTGGTGCCGCGCTCGGGCCATTCATCGACCCACGGCCCTTCAGCACTTGTTGAACCTAAGGGTAAAAATAAGATTTGGAAATCTGTGACGCCCTGTAGCAATGCGATGTCTTCAGCGTCTTCGAGAGTTGCGTCTATGGTCTCAGGCCAAGTGTCGCGGTACAGAATTTGGTCTTGGTATCTATAACCTACTTGTAATAGGGAGCTTCGTCTTAGGTCAACTGGGTTTGGTCGACCACTGCGAATAAACTTTATCAAATAGTTGTTATCGATCTCTGTACCAAAACCGTTATCGGTGGCGATACCAAACAAGTAACTGGTTCTGGCAACGGTGTGTTTAAAGTCTGTTTCGAGAATGCGCATGGCGCGTGCTATCGAGTTGATATCTGTCATAGCCTCACGGCTGCTTTGCGCGCTATTTATCGAAGATGTCAAAGCCAGTGAAGCCAACGTCAAAACAACGGCGGTAAGGGCAAGAGCCACCAATAATTCAATCAGGGTGAAGCCTTTGGAGTTAGAAATAACGCGTGATGTCACGGGCTTCACTTATAAATAAATGCTGAGAGCGTAGCTGTGGGATAGTCGCGAAGGTCGTTCTCGTCGGCAGCTACTGCTATGTTGATACGGATCATGTCTTCTACGGCAGTGTCTTGGGACTCTGCGACCCAATACCAGGAAACACCAGCAAACTCGGTCGAGCCGGTTTGGCGTCCGTCGAGAATTCGCCCGGTTAACTGATGATTGATGCGAAAGGTTTGCAGCTGATCATGGGCAACCCACTCGGCCAAGGTGCGCTCTCTCAGCTGAAATGTATTATCGCTTTGGCGGCTTACCAGAGTGAGCAAAGCTGGCAGCGCCACCGCAACAATGACCAAAGCAACAACGACCTCAATTAAGGTGAAGCCCTTGTTTTTGTTCACGAATGAGTGAGTCGAGCAAGCCTTCGTCGATAGCATTACTGAACTCCAGATTGAGCAGTAAGCTCTTTTTCTGCTTGTCGTTCACGCCATATAACCTGCCCTACAGAGTTAATATCTATGTGCTGGTAACGATCTTCAAAATTAGTAACGCCTTCAGAAGCGCGAGGAGTAAGTCCGAGTATTACCGTGGCTCCCAGGGCTTCGCCGCCACCATAAAATACCAACGCTGGAACAATTTCTTCTTCCTCGTCTTCTCCCTCTCCCTCGGTCTGTCTGTCGAGCCATAGATAAAAATCGAGTGGTTTGTCGTCGATTTCGATGCTTAGCTCAGCAATTTCAGGAGGTCTGATCGGCGTTAATTCTTCAATTTTTTGCCATTCGTCATCACGCCAGCGATACCAAAGCAGCTCCCATTGATCTTGACTCGCAGTTGAGTTGGCTGGATCTTGAAGAGCAGGTACTAAGGCAATGTGTTCACCGGTAAACAGGGATTGATCCGCGGCAAATTGAAGTTGATCAAAGAGGTCTTCGGTATAGTCCTTGAGCTTATCGCCGTTGTCGTAGGAGAGAATATTGATGGAGGCAATGCCTGCAAACAGCCCCACAAGCAATACCACAACGACAATCTCAATCAGAGTAAACCCTGATTGAGATTTTGGAGGTATTTTTGACAACTGCTGGCAGGTCACGATTATTCAGGCTTATCCCAAATGTTTAGATCGGCGTTTTGGCCTTCGCCGCCGGGAACGCCATCTGCACCGTAGGAAATAATGTCATAGTCGTGGCTTTCTCCAGGACTGATATAGACATAATCGCGTTGCCAAGGATCTTGAGGTACTTCGTTTAAGTAACCACTCTGAGGAAACTTGCGAGGCACCGGCTCAAGAGAGGTTTTTTCGACTAAAGCACCTAAGCCTTGCTCGGTTGATGGATAAACAAAGTTATCCAAGCGGTAGGATTTTAAAGAGGTTTCGATGCTGCGGAAGTCAGCATAGGCACGTTGAATATTGGCGTCATCGACGTTTTTGAGAACGTTAGGCGCCACAATCCCTACTAACAGACCCATGATCACCAAGACCACCATGATTTCAATAAGCGAGAAACCCGCGTTTTTTGTTTTCTGGTTCATAACCCTTCATCCATTAAAAATTACAGTCAAATCGTTTTTGAACGTGTAGCTGCTCTGATCTACGCAAGCTGGTTGAGTTCAAAGATGGGCAACAAAATCGCGATCATAATAAAGGCGATAGAAATACCCATAATGACAACGATGGCTGGTTCGAAGATACCCATAACCGTGGTGAGCATCATTTCTAGCTCGCGCTCTTGGTTGGTTGCACAGTGTTTAAGTTGTTTGTCCAGAGTGCCGTTCGCCTCACCACTGGCTGTCATTTGCACAAGCAATGGTGGAAACCAACCGGCGTTTTTTAAGGCTTTGTGTAACGATCCACCTTCTTGTACGGAGCGACTGACATCGGTGCAAGCATGACGCAGCGCAGTGTTAGATAAAACCTGGGTGGCAATTCTTAGCGCCTGTAGCAAGGGCACGCCACTTTCTACTAAAAGGCTGAGTGTTCCAGCAAATCGCGAACTCTCGGCAAGTAGAATGACATCTTTTACGAGGGGTACCTTTAGCGTGAAGCTGTGCCAAGCACGCAGGTTCTTCTCGTTTTTTAGCAGCGATTTAAAACCAAAAATCGCGGCGATTATGGCAATGAGTATGTAAATACCGTAGTTGCTCAGGCCGTTACTTGCTCCAATTAGAACCCTAGTGATAAAGGGTAATTCTCGCTCGCTACGTTGGAACATACCAACAAGGTCTGGAACCACAAAGACCATCAAGATAGCAACAACGCTGACACTCACGCACAACAACACAATGGGATAAATCATCGCCGCTTTAAGCTTACTTGCCGTGTATTGGCTGCGCTCAATGTATTCGGCAAGCTGCTCTAAAACCTGCCCTAGATAACCCGAAGATTCACCGGCGCGAACCATGGAGCGATACATGTTATCGAAGCTTTTTGGGTGCTCGCCGAACGCCTGTGCAAGTGAGTGGCCTTCTAAAACGCGGCTGCGAATACTCAATAAGATTGATTGAGTTGAAGGTTTGGTGGTCTGTTTGGCGGCGGTATTGATCGCCTCGTCTAGAGGCAGACCCGATAACAGTAGAGATGCCAACTGGCGGGTGATTAGGGCTCGTTCTTTAACTGTTAACTTAGGGCCAAACAAACCCGAAAGAAACGATTTGTTCTTACTCGCTTTAGCGCCGGTATTTTTAGACTTTTTATCGTTAGTTGACGATACGGTTAAAGGTTTGAGTTGCTGTGTACGTAACTGAGCGCGAACTTGACGTTCGCTGTCACCTTCGATAACACCTTTAACGGTTTTACCCGTCGAATTAAGAGCTGTATAAGTAAATGCTGCCATGATTACATCGCCGTGGTTACACGCATGACCTCTTCAATGCTGGTATCGCCGGCTAAAACACGCTTGCGACCATGCTCGGTGATGGAATCAGATTGGGTGCGAGCTTCGGCTTCGAGCACATGCTCACCCACGTCTTCGTGAATAAGCTTACGCAGACGATCGGTGATCTCAATCCACTCGTAAATTGCACTTCGACCACGATAACCTTGGTGATGGCATTCATCACAGCCGACGGCACGGTATATGGTATCTGTGGCTGACAGGTTGAGGTGACGTTGTTCGGCCGGTGTTGGATGATCTTCGCGCTTACATTTGTTGCACAGCATTCGAATTAAGCGCTGTGACATTACTGCGGTCAAACTCGAAGACAACAAGAATGGCTCTATGCCCATGTCTTGCAAGCGTGTTACCGCACCAATCGCCGTATTGGTATGTAGGGTTGATAACACCAAGTGACCCGTCAAACTGGCCTCAACGGCAATGGAGCCGGTTTCTTGGTCTCGAATCTCACCGATCATCACCACATCCGGGTCTTGACGCAAAATTGCCCGTAGGCCGCGTGCAAAGGTCATATCAATTTTTGAGTTAACTTGAGTTTGACCAATGCCCGGCAGCATATACTCCACCGGATCTTCAATGGTCAAAATGTTCCTACTGCGATCGTTGATGTGCGACAAACCAGCATAAAGAGTGGTTGTTTTACCGGAACCGGTAGGACCGGTCACCAGAATAATGCCGTGCGGTTTATTCAATGAGCCGGAAAAGCCTTCGTAAACGGCTTCAGGCATGTTGATTTGTTTCAGAGATAACTGGCCAGCAGTGGTATCCAGCAGACGCAATACCACGCGTTCGCCATGTGCCGAAGGAATTGTAGAAAGTCGAATATCGAGGCCGTGACCGGCGAGCTTTACCGTGATGCGTCCGTCTTGAGGTAAGCGTTTCTCGGCAATATCGAGCTTCGCCATAACCTTTAAACGGGAAACCAACAAAGGTGCTAAAACAGCTTTGGGCGACAACATTTCGTTGAGAACGCCGTCGACACGGAATCGAACGGCTACGCGGTCTTCGTAGGGCTCAATGTGTATATCCGATGCCTTCTCGCGTACCGCCTGAGACAAAATGGCGTTGATTAGACGAATAACCGGTGCGTCGTCGTTGCCGGAAAGCAGCTCTTGGTCATCGCTTAATTCTTCAGCCAGAGAGCCAAGATCGATATCGCTGCCAAGATCATCGGCAACTTCGTCTGCGGCTTGTTGTGCAGAGCCGCTGGAGCCGTGATACATCTCTTTGAGTGCACGTTGGAATTCTTCATCAGATATGGCGACGGTTATAAAGCCGCGGCCGAGATGACGTTGCAGCTCAAGCAGCATAGGCAGGCCTAAGCGGCCGCGATGAAGAATTTGTCCGTCTTTCAAAATGACGCCATGGGCGCTGGCATAATGAAACGGCAAGGCTCGTTCGTAGTCCTCATCAACCGGGGCGGCAGCCACGGTTGCTGGGTCTAGTTCGATGGTTTGTTCTTCGGTGTCAAAGGCTTGTTCTGCCATGATTAAATCCGGGCCTAGTTACTTTCTTCGCTGGTTTCTTCTTGCGGCTTGTCTTTTTTCTTCGACTTCTTCAAGCGCTGAGCTTCAAGTTCGGCAGCCTTAGTAGCGTAGCCTGATAAGTCGGTCTCTGGAGAGATTGGCCACTCAGGAACAACGGGCAGTAAATCTTTCTTCAGACTGAGACCTTTTTGGCGACGAGCGCTGAGTTGCTGTTCGCGAATAAATTTGTATTTTTCAGCCGTGGTGCCGGTTAGCGTTTCGTCATCGCGAATAACAGTAGCGCGGATAAATACCAATAAGTTGGTCTTGGTCACTCGATCACTGTTAGAGCGGAATAAACGCCCCATAACTGGAATGCTACCTAAAATAGGCACACGGGACTGGAAGGTTTGCACGTTATCGCGCATTAGTCCGCCCAATACGACAACTTGGCCGTCACTGGCTAAGACTTGAGTGGTGATGGAGCGTTCGTTGGTGATTACATCCGACGCACTGGTTTCACCAGTCAAGCTTGATACTTCTTGCTCGATATCGAGAATAATTTTGTCGCCTTCGTTAATGTGTGGCGTTACGCGCAAGGTGATACCAACGTTTTGGCGCTCGATAGTCTGGAACGGGTTGTTCACGTTACCTTCGGTGCTGGTAAAGCTACCGGTTACGAAAGGTACTTCCTGACCGACGGAGATTTCGGCTTCGTGGTTGTCGGTGGTTAACACGCTCGGCGTTGAAAGAATGTTTGAATTGGTTTTTTCTTGCAGCGCGTTAACCAAAGCAATAAAGCCTTTTTCGCCGTCGAAATCGCCGACACCAAAAGTAGTGCCAGTGATCGAGCCGATAGCGCCAGCAATATCTTCGATTACGTCGTCGTCATCCGATAATGCGATTGAGCCCGCGCCCGACAAGATGCCATCACCCAGTGAGCTGGAGCCAAAACCACCGTTTTCAGAGGCGAATAACCATTGAATACCTAAATCTTTGCCGTCAACGTCTTCAAGCTCCGCAATAACCGCTTCAACTAAGACTTGAGCGCGGCGAATATCGAGTCGCTCAACGACTTGTAACAATGAGTCGAGAGTATCGCCTTCGGCGGTGATCAATAGAGCGTTAGTAGATTCGTCAGCTTCTACCGACGGGCGAATACCACCGCCGCCAGTTGCTGCCGCAGCATCGCCGCCACCTTGTGACAAGTTTTGCAGGAGCTGCTGAAGGGTTTGCGCAACCTCGGTGGCATTGGCGTATTCAAGATACAAAACGCGCACGTTACCGGTTTGGGCTTGCGGACGGTCAAGACGAGCAATCAAATCTTTTACTCGGTTGCGTTGTACCTGGTCGCCGCTGACCAATAAAGAGTTGGTCCGAGCGTCGGCAACCATTTTTAGGCTACCGGTGTCTTTTCCGGCATCGCCACTGAGCAATGCTTCCATCATTTGCAGAGCATCAGAAACCGGTGCATATTCAAGCTGAATAACTTCGGTTTGAGATACGGCGGCGCCGTCAATTTGTGCAATAACTTGCTTGACGCGCTCAATGTTGGCGGCGGTATCAGAAATTACGATGGAGTTACTGGGGTCGTAAGCTGCCATGTGTGCATGTTGAGCGACCAGAGGACGTAATACCGGCAGTACTTTAGCCGCTGAAATGTTGCGCAGTGTAACAACTTCAGTGATGTATTCATCACCAGCTTGTGCGGCCTTTTCACCGGTCACAGGAATGGGTGAAGAGCGTACGTCTTTGTTTGGTACAACACGCACCACGTTACCGTTTTCAAAAGCGGTAAAGCCGTGTAACTCTAAAATAGATAATAATAATGCGTAAGCTTGATCGCGAGTAACTTCACCGTTGGTAAATACCTGCACCTTACCTTTAACGCGTGGATCTATGATCACGGTTTTATTGGTGGCTTCGGCAACAAAGCGAATAACCTCAACAATATCAGCGTCGTTAAAGCTGAGGGTTAGTTTCTCAGTTTCGCGGTCCTGTGCGTATGTGTGACCGGCACACAATAGTAGCGCTGCTAACAAAAATCGGCGCACGTTAATCCTCACTCTTCGGTATTTGCATCAAGCTCGATGTTTATAGATTGGCTCTGGCCATCGCGCAAAAGGGTGACTCTTGCGCTGGTGGCTTCACGCATTTCGCGGTAAACCTGTGTAATGCTGCCAGAGTTATTCAGCGCAATGCCGTTTATCTCTGTAACTATGTCGTTAGGTTGTAAGCCCAACTGGTCAAAAATTTCTCTGTCGCGGCCTGGGCGAATTCGGTAGCCGACAATATCGGTACCCTCACGAGCCACGCTAAATTTAATAACTTCGGCGAGTGACTTTGGCGCTCGTGTAACTACGCGAGGTTCAGTATCGTCTTCGTCGTCGTCATCCTCGTCATCGGAAGCGGTGGATGAATTGGGGTCAACGCCCGCCTCTTCTAGCGCTTCGTTAAGAATTTCTTGTGGGTCACGGGTAACTCGACCCAGTGAAACATTGCTACGAGCAGAATCGTTTCGCGAGTTACCTAAGTCACTGTTAGGTTCAAAGAGACGAAGAGATTCGTTATTACCGTTGTTATCGAGGATAACTTGATTTGCTTGAACCTGAAGTAACTTGACATTGTTGCCACCGGGTAGGCTATCGCCAACTTTGTACGCTTTTTCGTCGCGCGCATGAGCGATAAAGGCTTCAGAGTTTTCTGGGATGCTACTTTTAATAACACCCTTCAATGTTAGGTTCAGAGAGGTCTCGCGAGCATCTTCGATGATATCGGTGGCGACTGGAGCAACCTCTTCAACTGCTGCTGTGGCATCAACAGAGCCAAACAATTCAATAGCGGCTAAAGATTCAATATCGATTGAGCCTTGATTTGCGCCTGTATTGACCTCAATAACCACATTTCTGGGAGCCGCCGATGACGGTTCTGGGAGAGTAGGTGCAGGTAATAAGGCCCAAAATAGATTTGCAAGGTTACTGCAAGCCCAAAGTAGAAATACCACCACCAAAATATTGCGAGCCAATATCAGCGTGCTGGGCTTGCCCAAGCTTTGCTTAAGTATCGCTGGTAGATGACTAACTGCTTGATTCATGTCTGAGCTTCTGTTGCAAGTTTAGGTGTTGGTTTTTGAATTACCGTTGTACAAAAAATGATAGCTTCTCTGAGTCCCAGCTCAGATGGTAGAAATTAAATTTGGTTCTCGCTGTGATAAAAACGGAACTTATTGATTTGTTCATATGACGAACTCAATCAATCCATAATACCCGTTATCGATTGCGGCCTTCTACTGCCATCCTTAAAAAACCGTTGTTTATAATTACTTTTTCAGTAATTAGTTTAAGTATTGTTTCAGTGGTCGCCCAAAAAATAATCATTTTTGAGAAGTCGACGACTCTCAAAATATTAGGCACTTGTGCACCGAAATTTTGAAAAACGCTAAAATAATCGTTAGCAAATATTGGCAGCCAAATTGTTATTGCTTTAGCAATTCACTTTTGGCCGACGCATAATGCTACAAAATTATGACGGTTTGGCGTCACTAATTTACAGGTATAAAGTCGAAAAACATCAAGCTGGGTGCCACCATTTAAGCGATCCTGCTCAAATTTTGGCTTTAGAGCGGAGGTTTTCTCCAAAAACCGATCGGTTAATATAATAACTCCGATTACCCAGCTGACGTATTAGTTTAGGAGCACATCATGAGTAAAATTTTCCTTTTGCAAAATCACCAAGGATTTTTCCTCAATCGTCAGGGGTTATGGGTCAGTGGTCGTGAGCCCGCAGGGCTATTTCGTGCCGTTAATAAAGATGAGGCGGTTAACGAAGTTTTTGAGGTAAGTGCTCGCGATTATAGTCAACGTATTAGCATTGTTGAGACCGAGACCACAGAAAAGGGTGTGCCTGTTGTTGATCCGAGTTGGATCTCTGATTTACCCGAGCCGGGTTCGATAGTTGCCGCATCCGATGAAGAGATCGCAGTGGCAGAAGAAACCGGCACGAAATCTGTTAGCGATGAAAAAACCAACGATGAATTCGTATTGGAACAAACTTTTGTTCAAGATTTTGGTGATAAGACTATAGAATTCGTTGCTGATCAAAACCACGCTGGTGCAGACTCAACGACCGACGAAACCGATACCGTTGAGGCTGAGTCGTGTGACCCTGATGAATACACTGAAATTACTGCCGAGCAAACCGCATAAATAATCTCGGTAAGCGGGTAGTGTTTGTAACAACGGCTTTGAATTAAGCCGATTAAGGAGGCCTCTTGGCTACGTTCGACAAACTTCTTAACGATCTTAAAAAGCCTGAAAACTCTCCGCTTTTGTATGGCATTTTGCGTGGCCTAGAAAAAGAAAGTCTACGCGTGACGGAGGCTGGTGAACTGGCCCAAACTCCGCATCCTAAAAAATTGGGGTCGGCATTAACCCACCCGCAAATCACCACAGATTTTAGCGAATCATTGTTGGAATTCATTACTCCGCCTTCTCATCAGGTTGGTGCAGTTATCGAAAACCTAATGGCAACGCATCAGTTTACCTACGGTCATTTAAACGGTGAGCATCTTTGGCCGGCAAGTATGCCGTGTCTTTTAGAAGACGATGAAGATATTCCGGTCGCTCTTTATGGCAACTCCAACGTTGGCCGCATGAAAACCATTTATCGGCTGGGGCTGGGTCATCGCTATGGCCGTAAAATGCAGACCATCGCTGGCATACACTACAACTTTTCACTGCCAAGCCCGTTCTGGGCGCATTTACACGGCCTAGAGCAATCAAAACTGGATTTACAAGAATTCAGAACCAACCGTTATTTCGACCTAATTCGCAACTTCCGCCGTTATTTTTGGTTGTTACTGTATTTGTTTGGCGCATCACCTGCGGTATGTGGTTGTTTTGTTGAAGATAAAAACCACTGCCTAGAAAAATTTGATGATGAGGGCAAAACCTATTATCGGCCCTATGCGACGTCGCTTCGCATGGGTGATTTGGGCTACCAAAGCGACGCTCAAACCAGCCTGTTGGTTGATTACAACGATTTACGTTCATATCTTCGCACGCTTTGTCGAGCAATCAACACCCCTTACGAGGGTTACCAAAATATTGGTACCCGAGACGAGACCGGTGAATATCTGCAGTTGAATACTTCGCTGTTACAAATCGAAAACGAGTTCTACAGTTCCATTCGTCCCAAGCGCACGGCGCGTACAGATGAAACTGCATTAACGGCGTTGTTCTATCGCGGTGTTGAATACTTAGAGGTGCGCTGTTTGGATTTAAACCCTTATGAGCCGCTGGGTATTTCGCGCGATCAGATGTTGTTCTTAGATACCTTCTTGTTGTATTGCTTGTTAACTCCAAGCCCTCAAACCTTCGAACAGGAATTCCGTGCCATTCAGGAAAACCAAAAGCGCACCGTGTATAACGGTCGTGATCCCGCCATCAAGCTGATTGATAATGGCGACGAAAAGCCGCTGCGCAAATGGGGCCAAGAGTTGTTAACGGCCATGGAACCGGTGGCAGAATTGTTAGATCTTTCCTGCGGCAATCAAGGCTACATGAGTGCTCTTAAAGCGCAATCTGCGGTGATTGAAGATCCTGAACTTACGCCTTCTGCGCGAGTTTTGCGCAATATGCGTGAAAACAACCAGACTTTCTTCGAACATACGATGGAGCTCGCTCAGCAGCATTCACAGTACTTTAAGCGGGTGGGTATTGATGATTCTGCCAATGAACGCTTACAGGCCATGGCTGAATCTTCTCTGTTGGAGCAAGCCACCATCGAAGTTAAAGATGATCTAGGCTTTGATGAATACCTAAGCGATTATTACGCCCAATACGACTTTTGCGCACGCGCGTAATTAGGTTGTTAGCCGCTGGTTAAGCCGTGAATTATCTTGCCCACATTTTAGTATCTGGCGATCTTGAAGATCATCAAGTGGGCGGATTTCTTGGTGATTTTGTTAAAGGGCCGCTTACCGGCGCTTGGCCTTTAGCCGTTGAGCAGGGCATTTGGTTGCATCGCAAGCTAGATGCTTGGTCCGATCAAGATTCAACCTTCAAATCGATTGCCGAAAAGTTGGGGGCAAAGCATCGTCGCATTGCGCCCATCATTATCGATTTGGCGATCGATCATTTCCTGTGTTTGCAGTGGTCGCAATTTCACGATCAAACTCTGGAATCGTTTACTCAAGATTTTTATCAAAATTTGTCGCGATTTGAGTTGATTTTACCGAAATCTGCGCAGATCTGGCTGCAACACGCGCAAAATACCGATCTGTTGGCGGGTTACGGAAATCTTCCCAGACTAGGTCGAATTGTGGATAGCATGGAGATGCGTCGCCGAAGACCCTTGGGATTGGATCAAGCCTTCGTTGCATTTTTGCAGCATTACGACGAGATCGCAGAAGGTTTTGACGCTTTATTTCCTATATTGCAACAACGTGCCCGGCAACATCTTAATGAGCTGCCCGAACACTTTAAGGGTTAACTATTCTGTAGAGCGCTCTATTTGAGTCTCTATTTAAACAAGCAGTATTGAGCAAAGTCTTTGGCTTCGTTTACCGTCCAGTCGCCGCTGGGCTTTTCCTTCAATTGTTCACACCATTTTTTGCTACCCACCTCTGGTGCACAGCCTGCGAGTGTAATTCCAATCAGAGCCACAGCAATTACCATTAATTTCATAACACCATTCCAACGTTAAGCGACATTATTGTTGGTGCGCAGTTTAGCGAAACTTGGCAATCTTAGTAACGAAAAGTCTGTAACGAACTAGATCAGTAACAAACTAATCCAGTAATAAATTAGGCCAGTAACAAATTAGGCCACAGCAGATTGTTGAGTCTCAACGGAGTGAGGTTTGGAAATACCTTGGCCGATAACCGCTTGGCGAAGTGTTGTTAATGCGGCTAACTCGGTTTCACGCTGATGGCAAATCATCAGTGTTGGCACTAAGGCCAGACTTTTAGGAACACGCTCAATAATTAACTCATCGCGAAAGCGGCTCGATTCCACCACCCAGCTTGGCATCAGCGTTAGTCCTAAACCCACGCTCACGCAACCTAAAATGCCGTCGAGAGTGCCGAGTTCTAAGATTTCTTGAGTTTGTTTTCCATACAACGATTGCCACTGCAAAGCGCGATCTCGATAGGTGCACCCTTCGCGAAACAGCATCAACGGTGTATCAGGATTTTGGTCGTGCTTGGCGCGCACCAGTACCAGTTCTTCCACCAAAACTTCGTCGGTGCTTAACGCCGGATTTTCGTAATGACCGCCGATAAACGCGCAATCAAGCTTATGTTGTAACACCTTGTTGATGAGTGTTTGCGAGGTGTTGGTTTCGATTTTAATCTGAATACCCGGATGAGCTTTACGCAATTCTTTTAGGGCGAGAGGTAAGCGATAGGACGCAAAGGTCTCCATGGTGCCAATACGAATTTCACCGCGGTTGTAACCCACCTCTTTTACCGCCAAAGAAGCGAGTTTTTCCATTTGAATGAGTTCGCGAGCATGTTTGGCGAGTTCTCGTCCACTGGGCGACAGCTCCAAACCACGGCCGCTGCGATAAAACAGCTCGGTACCAAGTTCTTGTTCTAAACGCTTAATACGACTGGTGACGTTGGATTGAACCGTATGCAGTGCCTTAGAGGCCGCTAGCACACCGCCCTCATCGATAACGGCAAGAAAGGTTTGTAAGGCCTGTATTTCCATGATGTTAACTCGTTGAAAACTTAAGTATCTCAATTAGAGAATAATTACATCTGTATAATTCGCTTGAAGAGATTAAAGCGTTTAATTACTGTTTGCGCAAGAATTTGAAAGGTGTTTGTAAATGGTTGTATTGAGCGAACAGTCGCGAGTCATGGGTGCTGGAATTGCGAGTCTGTTGCTAACCATAGGCATCGCTCGATTTGCCTACACGCCGTTATTGCCCATTATGCAGTCACAAACCGGATTAGGTTTGGCCGAAGGCGGTTGGTTGGCCTCGGGTATTTATTTGGGTTACCTGTGCGGTGCTTTTATAGCTGCTAGCGTGAAGAGTTTAGCCACCAAAGATCTTTTCTATCGCATTGGTTTATTGCTGGCGGTTATCAGTTCGGCTGGCATGGCCATTACCGAAAACTTTTGGCTGTGGATGTTCTTCCGCTTTTTAGCCGGACTCAGCGGTACCGCAGGAATGCTCTTGGCTTCTGCGCTGATTTTAAATTGGCGAACCAACCGACAACTTCGTCCAGAGCTTGGTGTGCACTTTTCGGGCGTTGGTATTGGTGTGGTGTTTACAGCGCTATTGGTTGAGGTTGTGGGTGACCTGTTTGACTGGCGCCAGCAATGGCTTCTATTAACGGCTATTTCGGTAGTTTTGGCGTTTATCGCTTGGATTTGGTTACCCAAGCCCGATGACAATGCCAAAGCCAAGCAAGCGACTGCGCAAGACAGTCCGCCAAGCCCTGGGTTTTTCAAATTATTTTTGGTGGCCTATTTCTGCGCCGGAATTGGTTACGTGGTGAGCATTACTTTTATTGTTGCCATCATTGAAGAACTACCCGGATTGCAAGGCTTAGGCAGTTGGGCGTTCATGATTATGGGGGTTGCCGCAGCACCGGCGTGTATTCTTTGGGATATCGTCGCTCGGCACATTGGTTATGTGATGACGTTGATTTGGGTTTCGGTCATTCACGTTGTGGGTATTTTATTACCGGTTCTTATTCCCACGTTTACCTTCGCATTTATCGGTTGTGCACTGTTTGGCGCTACCTTTATCGCACTTGTAAGTTTGGTGTTGACCATGAGTGGCCGCTACTTTCCAAGTCGTCCCGCCAAAATGATGGGCAAGATGACGGTTGCCTATGGTTTTGCGGTGATACTTGGCCCTGCCGTGACGGGTTTGTTGGCCGAAAAAACCGGCAGTTACGCCTCGGGTTTGTATTTTGCCGCCGCCGTTATGAGCTTGGGGTGCGTGTTATTTATTGGTTTAAAGCTGTTGGAACGCAAGGAACAGCTTGCCGCCACAACTTAGGGTTTACCTAAAAGCGTCGTAATTATTGGCGCAGCTATCTAAAAGCAAGCAGTAGAGGAAGTCATCATGCCTTATGTGAACATTAAAATAACCCGCGAAGGGGCAACCGCAGAACAAAAAGCCGAGTTAATCGCCGGTGTTACCGAGTTATTGCGTACCACCCTCAACAAAAATCCGGCTACCACTGTGGTTGTTATCGATGAAGTTGAAACCGACAACTGGGGTATTGGTGGCGAAGTGGTAACCGAGCTTCGCAAAAAAGCAAAAGCGGCTAGTCGTTAACTTCTTTCACCAAGTGATTCAAGTTTTGATCGTTGTACATTGCCGAGCAATAACGGTTTAATCGTTATGCTTATGGCAAAGGTTAATACTGAATAATCCAGCACTGAACAATCCAGTGCCGAACGGTTTAGTGCTGGACAATAAAGTTATCGAAGTACAAGTCCACAACACCGCTTTCGCCCTCTTCGGCAGCCATGACAGAGTGCACTTCTTCTAAGGCGGCTTGTCGGAGTAGTTCTTTACCGGCTTGCGTGGTGATGGTGTCATCGGTTTGCTTGCTCAGCAACAAAACAATGTTGTTGCGTAAATACGGTAAATGATGACGGACTTGATCTGCGGTGATGGTGTCTTTTACACGCACGGTAATATCGGCTTTGATATAACGTAACTTATCGGCACCACCGTAATTGACGACAAACGATGGTTTTAGAGGCACGTAAATGGCGGCGATTGGTTCAGCCACCTCGCCTTCGGCTTCTTTTTCGTCTTCGGCGAATGCCAGACCTGCGTAGCCCATCCAAACGCAGGCCATTGTCGTTAAAATTCGGTTGCTAATGTTCATGGTTGGCCTCGACTTGAATTAATTTTGTAACGGGCTTACGCCTGTTGCCACTGTTAGGAGAATTTAGCTTGTCTGCGTCTGTTGCATGGTTACCGGGAATTCGGCTGACCAACTTCATCATCTTTTTGGGCTGTGTTGGTTTAATGCTTGTCGGCCTGTACATGCAGTACTTTATGGGTCTTGTTCCTTGTGCGTTGTGTATCACCCAACGTGTATTCATTATAGCCACTGGATTGTGGGCGCTCATTGCAGTTGCCGTACATCACCCAGTTTGGGCGCGTCGAACACTGGCAGTGTTGGGAATCTTAAGCTCGATTGCGGGCGGATTTTTTTCTTCTCGCCAGCTTTGGTTGCAAAGCCTTCCCGAAGGCCAAGCACCGGCGTGCGGGCCATCGCTGAACTACCTCTTAGATGCGTTCCCACTACAAGAAGCACTGACGTTACTGTTACGCGGCGACGGCAACTGTGCAGAAATTTCATGGACGTTTTTGGGAATTAGTATTCCCGGCTGGACACTGGTCGCGTTCATTGGTTTGGTATTATTTAATCTCTGGCAGCTATTACGCCGGAACTGAGTAACGTGTGTTAATCAAAGGTTTTCTGTTTTTATTTATTTTTCAGGCTTTGGGCGAGCTATTGGTACGCTGGTTTAACCTGATCATTCCAGGCTCGGTAATTGGGCTTTTATTGTTATTTATCTACCTGTTGTTCATGCCCACACCTGAGCCGTTGCAAAAAGTTGCCGATGGCCTTGTGCGAAGCCTCAGCTTGTTCTTTTTACCGGCCGGTGTTGGCTTGTTCTTTTTGCCTGAAAACATTCTTTCACAGTGGCCGGCGTTACTGGCGGCCATGGTTTTAGGTACCGCGGTAGCTCTGTTTATTTGTGCACTTATTTTACGTTGGATCAGTAGACCATGAGTTTTGACAGCGCCGTCGATGCGCTCTTTTCGTCGCCTTTGTTTAACGTAACGCTCACCCTATTAGCCTTTCAGGTGGGTTTGATTTGCTACGAAAAAGTCGGTCGCAAAGCGTGGATGCACCCGGTGGTTATGGGTACCGTAATCATTGTTGGCTTTATCTTATTAACACCCCACGAATACCCAACCTACTTTAAAAACAACGAATTACTGTTGTTCTTTTTAGGTCCGGCAACGGTCGCCCTCGCAGTGCCCTTGCGCAATGAACTAAAAACCCTGCGCGGTATTGCCGTACCTGCGTTGGTTATCATTGCCCTAGGTTCAGTGATTGCGCCTTTAACGGCGTTGGGTGCGGCGTGGTTGTTTGGTGCCGACGAACAGGTGCTGGTGAGCTTGCTCGCAAAATCGGTAACCAGTCCAATTGCCATTGGTGTTACCGAAAACCTAGGTGGCTTGGTATCGCTCATCACCGCCGTAACACTTTTTACCGGTATTGCCGGTGCGTTGATGGGGCCAACCATCTTTAAAATAGCTGGCCTTACCGACGATCGCTTGCAAGGTATTCTTTTGGGGGTGCTGGCCCACGGCGTGGGTACGGCGCGCGGATTTGAAATCAGCGTTCGCTGCGGCGCTTTAGCGGGTTTGGGAATGGGCTTAACCGGTACCTTTAGTGCGTTTATGCTACCCTACCTAAAGATTGTTTTGTTCGGTTAATCCCACCTCGCTTCGATAATCTCTACGTTAAACCGAAAAGCTCAACAATTCCTGTTGAGCTTGCTTGGTTATCAGCTTTAAACCCTTCTTATTGAAAATCTTCAAGTCGTCTGTGGTGGGCCAAGATTTGTACGGGAATTGTATTTCGGCCCGCTGTGATTTGGCTTCTGTAGGGTTTTGTAGATATTGCTTCAACAGCGTTGATGCCATACGGCCATGGGCCATTGAAGATTGTAGATAACTATCGTGTTTTTGAGCGCTATGAAAATCTTGTATCAGTAAAGGCCCTTCATCGATTGCCTCGGTAATTTCGTGCAAACTTACCGACACTTCATGGGCTTGGCGTAGATATTTTTGAAATATCGGATCAACGCCGCGATCATCTGGCAAAAAAGATGGATGGATATTCACAGTTTTATTTACGGCATTTAAAAACGGTTTTTTTAAAATTTGATCGCAACCATTAACGACCACAAGATCAGGGTTGATAGAGCTCAACTCTCTGATACAGGCTTCAGAATTAAAATTATTCGATGTAATAACATCAAAGCCAAAATGATAGGCGAGCTTATCTAAACTCCAAAGATTATCGTGTACAGACTCAAACGCTTTACTTTGCTGATGAATTTTCGCCATTAACGATTGATTGGCCGCCAAAAATAAAAAATAGCGTAAGCCGAATCGATTGAGTAAAAATACGGTGTCGGCAATTCCGGTTATTTTACGTTTATCAATAACCACCGGTTTGGTTGACACCAAAACAGTATTCACCGAACCCTTGTCGCGACGTAAATAAACGTTTAAAAAATAAATAGAATATAAGGTTGGAAGTGTTGCTAGAATAATTTTCACAAATATATAAGCCGCTACACCACTGCCATTGATTTTAAAATGTGCAGTGCGTTCGTTTTAGAAACCAAGCCCGGTCTGAGTTTATAATCAAACTCAAAATTAACACCGTGATTTTGCTCAGATAAAGACTCTTGAAAATGATATTGCTCGACAATGGCATCGACCTCCGATGACCTCGCAATGGAAATATCGTTGGTCGAAATTAACCCATAACCACCGTAGGTTTCGAGCTTTTTTAATAATTCTACAAAGACAAATTTACGTTCTAAATCGTTAGAACCTCGTAGAACTTCGTCCAATAAAAATAACGTATTGGTATCGTTTTCACTGCGAATACGTTCTAGCTTCTCGATAATGGCCTTAATTTTTATGACTTCGGCCATAAATAGCGAAACACCGTCGAGCAGTGAGTCAGAAATATGCATACTCGTGAGAACTTCTATGCGCGGCATAGATAGGCGTGACGCGCAAACCACAGAGCCGATCATCGCCAATTTTGCATTAACGCCTATGGTTCGTAAAAACGTGGTCTTACCAGACATATGTGAACCTGTAATAACACACACACGTTGTTGTTGGGTTAATTCAAACGAATTGGTAACTGCACTGTTTGCTGCTAAAAGCGGATGTGCGCCGTTTTCGATAACAATAGCGCTCGTTAAATTATTTTCGATGGTCGGTAGCGTCCAGCTTGGATTTTCGTAAGCCAGTGCCGCGAGTGTGGCCAGCGCTTCAAAATCGGCAACGGCTCTTAACCGTGTTTCGTAACGGTTATTAAAGCGATCTGCCCAGATATTTGCATTTAACAATACGTGTAAATCCCAGCACACCAATAACGAAATTACCGCGTAAGGAATCACGTTAAGGCGCAACTCAGAGAGCAAAATTAATTGATGCAAGCGCTCTAAGCTTTGTGAAAAATGTCCGTCTTGATCCGACAATTGTGCCTGTAAATCTTTTAACTGACGGTTGTCTGTAGAAAGCTGTTCAATAGACGCGCTGAGCTCTTTTAAACCATTAATCTGCTCGGGCTTAATATTAATGTGAAAATACAGATTTTTAACTTGAGCGGAATTTTTTACGATTAAAACAATGTTACCAAGAACATAGAGTGATGGTAATAAAGGCGAAATAATTGAAAAAGCACTAGCGCCGATGGCGCCTAACCCCAATAGATTCCACGCCAGTAATAAGCGGCGATTAATAACCGATGCACGGCCCTTTTGCGGCTGTGTTTTCAGCCATTGTGTTAATAAGGTCAGTTGGTTGATTTCGCCAATTTTCAAACCCAGAGCATTAATGTGCTGACGAAAATCGAGCAAAGTTTTTAAGGCTTGTTGTGCGGCTTGCCGTTCATAAATGACCTCGGTACGTGCGGGTTCTTTTAACCAAGCTTTAATGCGTGAAAAACCCAGCGGTGAACTGATGCAATTAATTAGCGATAAAAATGACTTAGTACCACCAATGTTAAGGTCGTGCCAAAAAATAGCATCGTCGGTGTCATCTTTGGCTTGATCCAGAGATGTCCAATCGCGACAAATGCGCGCTAAGGTTCTTTGGTTAATAGCAAGAAGATCGCAATGGTGATTTTTATTGCGATTGATTTTTTGGTAACGTCTAACAATAACAATGAATAGTACCAATGAAATAACGCTTGGAATTACCAAAAACAAACCGTGTTCTAAAAAAGCCAACGGCCCAATAAATCCCAAAAAGAGCGTTACACGAATTTTAGACAATAGCGCCAGTTGTTTGTTTTGTTGCTCTATTTGCGCTTGGTAAAAATCTCGCTTGGCTTCTATCTGATCAATTACCGCCTGTTGTGCTTTAGAAGATTCATTCGCTGTAGCGTTTTCAACCCTAGATTCTGCGTGTGTCACAAATTACCTGCGTTTTGTTATCGTCGTAAAATTCACATCAGAAATTTCTGAAAGCCGTTCGCAAGTATAAATTACCGCATCACATGACGCACGGGTGGTTGTGGTTCGTTTAAACCCTTAGCGAGGCTACGACTCAAAAACCGCAGGGGTCGACACAAAGATACTGCCATGTTGAGAGGCTTAAGTTCGGCGCCAAAGTTTTGCTTTGGAAAATAATTGGTAATACCCATGTCGATTACAGGGATGTGTTTTGAGTGAGCGTTTTCTAGGTCGAACCACATTAAACAATAATAAAAGTTAGGATCATTGTCGCTAGGTTCTCGGCAACCAAATAGATAAGGATTATAAGAAGTGCCGGCGAATATACTGATGGTAAATGCGGCAACTTGGTGGTCTTTATCGAGTATCAGGGTCAGTTCGGCATAATGATTTTCAGCACTCGCCAGCGTTAGAAAAAATTCACGGGAAAAAGGCTCGCGAGCATATTCTTTAGCGCGAGCGTGAACGTTTAAATACATGGGATAAATAATATCTACCCATTCGGTAAAGCTATCCAATCGCGTAACGCTAAATTGCTGTTGTTCGAACTTCTCCAACGCTTTGCGTACCAATTTGCGGTAATTTTGTTTGAGACGAGATTTGTATTCTTCAGGGGTAAGATCGTTGCTATGCACTAACGCCAAAGGTAAGCCTTCGGTTAAAAAATAGTGCTGATCGTTTAGCGCTTGGTTGAGCTCGCTTGGAAAATCACGTATGGCGATATTAAAGTCACGAACAATGTATAAAAACGCTTTCTTAAACACCGATTTTAACGACCCGGCGAGTAGTGTAAAAAATTGAGCCTGTGACAGAGCCTTTTCGTCAAACCACCAAGTTTGACTGTGCGTTTCCAGATTACCTGTCATAGCAACAGCAACGGCGCCGAAATTTTTAAACACTTTGCGTATACCGCTCGTTAGTGTTTTCAGCGCGGGCGGTGCAGTTAACAGCAAATCGTGTTGATACTGGCAGGCAAAGTATAAACCAACCAATTTGTTGTGATCGTGATTGGCGTATACCATAACATAACGATATTGACGTTCTGGAAAACATCGTTCTATGTCGGTTAAAAATTGATGGCTTTTACTGACATCCAGCTTACCGATGTGATCATCCCAAAAAATCGCATCTATTTGCTGAATCGAGTTAAAAATATCTAAACGATAATCCTCAAGCGAAGCGCAGAGAGTCAAGGTATTCATGATTGATAAGGCTCTCTGTCTGCTGCAAGAGCTTGATCGAGCTTGTCGCGATGCGCTTGCGTGTTGTTAAATAAATTACGCTCGCGTAACGGTTGGTAGGCGGGAAATAACTGATTTTTGAATAGGCTTATCAAACCATTCGCGAGACGGTTATTGTATTTAATGGCAACGTATAATTTTTCTAAGCAAATCCCGAAATTCGATTTAGCCTCATAACTGGTTTGGCCAAGCTCAACAACAAAACTGCCACGATTTTCAGCTTCTTGAAGTAAGCGAATTAAACAGTTGAAGTACAAGCCGGAATTTTGCAAATATTGGTAATCCATTCCCAAATAAATAGGATGCATTTGCTTGCCTTGAATGATCAATTCCATGGCAATAATGTTATCGCCTTCAAAGCATAATAGCGCCGACGATTGCTCACCTAAAATAGAGTTTGCAGCGCGAAAAAAATCCGGTGTGAGCCGTTCGAATTTTACCTTGGAATGATTTAAAACATTTAAGTACAGATTGCACATGGTTTCGGCATGTTCACCAAAATCCTGGACAATTTCCCAACGTAAACCGGTTTTTGCAAACTTATTTAAATAGCCTTTGATAGAACTACGATAGCGGTTGCGGAACGCGTGTAAATAATCTTTGCCATCTATCTCGCCCACATAGGCAAAACTGGTGGGCGGACTTTCGCCCAACAAGTAGGATTCCGACAATTGATTTTTGAAACTGTCTAAATAACGTTGGCGAATTTCCTTGACCACAACCATTTGTTTTTTCAGTTGCTGACTTTTAGCATCAAACTCGGTAAAGGCCAAACTCAGAATACGATTGCTCTGCTGTCGGTAAGCCGGATTAATACCAATTAAGTCATCGCAAATGGCGATTGGGCTGCCGGTAACAAAGGCGCTGACCCGCAAAAAATTCGGGAATATTTTTCGAACTTGTGCGACTGCGTTTTGCACACCCTGTGGTGCAACGTCGGTCATCGATAATCGAAATTCAAAACACGGCAATAACCCAACAACACAATCCACGGACGTGTCTTTAATCAGCAAATAATGAAATTTAACATCGCTTAAATGAGCCGCTTCGTATACCTGCTGCATTTTATACGATCTTAAAATATCGTCCTCAGGAAAACACGCCTGCCAATGGTGTTCGCCAACCTCGGCCAGTGAGCTGACCCAGGTTGTTGTATAGTTCGAGCCTTGCATCGAGAATCAAGCCATCTCCGCGGGTGCCACGGCGTTGGTAGACTCAAGTACAGCTTTGGTTTCTTCGATTAATGTTTTAACCGCGAAGTCCAGTTCTTGTTGCGTTAAATCGGCACTGACATTTAAGCGTACGCGAGCGCGACCTTTTTTTACCGCAGGAAATACCACCGGATTGGCGTAAACACCTTTTTCGTGTAAACGCTTGGCAAGCATAAAGGCTTTTTCGTCGGCGCGAACCACGATGGGAATAACCGCTGTTTCGCTGTCTAAAATATCAATGTCTGCGGCACGTAAGCTATCGCGAAGAAATTTAGCGTTGTATTGTAGACTCTCGGCAATTTCGGGTGATGTTTCTAGAATTTCTACGGCCTTTAAAATACCCGCCGCCGTTGCCGGTGGTATTGATGCAGAAAATATATAAGGTGCCGAACCGGTTCGAAGCACAATGCCGGTTTTATCGTTACAAGCAACAAAGCCCCCAATACCGGGAAGCCCTTTGCTTAATGAACCGGTAATAATGTCTACCTTGTCTTCTAAGCCAAAATGCGCAACCGTACCTCGGCCATTCGGGCCGATGGCAGCGGTGCCATGGGCGTCGTCAACAATTAAGAAACAGCCGTATTTTTCACTGAGATCGCACAGTTCAGGTAATGGCGCCAAATCGCCATCCATACTGAATACGCCATCGGTAACAATAAATTTACGAATTTCAGGACTTTCTTTTTCAAGCAACGCTGCTAGCGCCGCCATATCTTTATGCGGGAAAACTTCACAGCGTGCGCCGGAAAGCTCAATACCTTTAACGATAGATTCGTGGTTCAGTGAATCTGAAAAAATAACATCGTTGGCATCACATAATGTATCGAAAACGGCAAGATTAGCTGCAAAACCGCTGCTGTAGGTAATAACGGTATCGTAGTGTAAAAATTCGGCCAGTTTTTTCTCAAGCTCAATGTGAAGACGCGAGGTGCCGTTCAATAAACGCACTCCGCTGGTTGTGGTGCCAAAATTTTCAAGTGCGGTTTTTGCTGCGGCAATAATATCCGGGTGGCCGTTTAATCCCGAGTAATTGTAAGAACCCAAATGCAATACATTTTGAATTTCTATGTGCGAACTGTCGGTGGGGTTGTCACAAAATTCGATATTGTTATAGCTCACTTGCGCGTGCTTTGAAGGAATACCGTGAAAAATTCTCGAAACCACATCAGCATAACCGCGCTCTTTGTATTTGTTGTATCGGTTTAGCAGAAAGTTACAGGCTTTTGAGCCAACGGTAATGTCCCTGTTGGTTTTACTTGTCATAATTTATTCCTTCAAACGAGTGAGTGCTTGGTCGTTTTTTGTAAAAAAATATCAGCGTGTGAACCGCTAAAAAGACCAAGACAAAAGCAAAAATAGTGATGTTCAGCTGCTGTCGCTGCCGCAGAAAAAACGCCAAACTGGATAAAATCATGGTGTAAATAAGGCTGCGATAGGTTGCAGGTGATTGATTAAGATGCAGTGCGCCGATGTCGATAATGCCAATAACCAAAATGACAAAACTGATTAACGATAAAAAATCCAAGGTTTGCGCTTTGTTTAAAAAGTTGATGGCTATATAAAGCGCTAAAAACAGCGAGCTTAAAAATAAAGCGGTTACGTACTTGGTAACATTGTGCGAATAATCCGCAAGAGCAGGCCGCGGCAATTGCGCTGTGTTGTCTTGTTCATCGTAGTCTGGCCCACCAAACAGCGCCGAAAACCATTGTTTTATCGGCCGTGCTTTGCGACCCAAATACTGAATAAGTCGATTTAACTCAAAAAAATTCACGTTCGAAGGCACGTGGCTGGTGACTACGTGCGTGGTGCCGTATACGGTTTTTATATCGTCGCGTTCTTCAGCGTAGGTATTAAAGAGCTTGTCGAAAATAATCGTAAAACAACCGTGATTTTTATCGATGTATTCTTTATTGCTGGCGTGGTGCACGCGGTGGTGAGACGGCGTGTAAAAGAATTTTTCTAAAATACCGAGCTTGGGAATATGTCGCGTATGAATTAAATGTTGATAAAACAACTGCACCGCGTAAATACCAAAATACACCTCAACACTTACCCCTAGCATGGCCAAAGGCATAAACACCACCCAGCTGGTGGCAGAGGCAATAACGCCTAGGCGCAATGATGTACTGTAATTGAAGGTTTGACCCGAGTGATGTACCGAGTGACCGAGCCATAAAAAACTGATGGTGTGATGCCAGCGGTGATTCCAGTAGTACAAAAAATCGTAGGCAATTACGGCAACAATAATTTGCGCTGCTAAAGCGTTTTTAAGAAACG
This sequence comes from Sessilibacter sp. MAH1, assembly GCF_054658315.1. NCBI lineage: Bacteria > Pseudomonadati > Pseudomonadota > Gammaproteobacteria > Cellvibrionales > Cellvibrionaceae > Sessilibacter > Sessilibacter sp. MAH1. The sequence continues at coordinate 177,416 of NZ_BAAGIC010000005.1, read as the reverse complement.
ATAGAGAAGCGTTTTCATAAATCCAAATATACAAAGGCACACTGATCAGTGTTATGCAAACACTAACCAGCGTGCTGGTTAGACCCATGGAAATATTTGATAAGAATTCATTACCGTTGTAGGTATTCTTGCCGGTTTTGAGTCCGTATAAATATTCGAATAGCCAAGTAAAAGAAAAAAATACGACGACGGCCAAATAAAAATTTAACATTTAAATACTTCTATCGTTTCGCAAATTACGGGCGTGCAGGTGCACGCAGCCGAACAAGGTTGGGCCAAAAATATCGTTAATGAGTTATTTAAGAATAATTAAAATAAATCGTTAATAAATCATAAATAGTTAAACTGGTTTTGTGCCGCGTTTAGATAGGGTGTTTTTTTCGACAAGCGTATGCAGAGGCAGTATTAAAAATGCCCAAAAATTACCTGTGCCGATTTAAATCCGTGATGGGTAACACACCTTGTTTTTAAGAATCCATGTAATGAGTATTTAATTGGAATCAATTAAATGACCGATAATCACTAAAGGAACCTCTGCTTAGCTCATTCATGACTTAATCAGAGTTTCTTAAACTTAATTAAGTAACCTTAAATTAATCTTTGGTAAATTCGGTTATGCGAATTAATGCGGTTTTAAATATTTTGACCAATAACTTTAAAAAGTCTTTTTAAAAATTATGTAAATATTTACAAACGTTAAGAAATTAATTTTACAAAGGTGTTTAGCGATTAATTACTGGGTGATCTTAAACTAAAATATTTAAAATAATAAGGATGGATTAACAAAAAATAAAAATTAATGGTATGTATTTTTAAAATTTAAATTTTAAGGAATAAAAACACAGGCTTGATAAGCTATTTTTACTGATCATGGTTTTATTGGAATCACGGATTAAATCATTGCGGAGTTAATCTGAGATTCCTGAAGGATTTAACGGAATTATTTAGCTATTTGCGACATTTTTTAAAAATAAATTTACAAGAACAGATTTATAAATGAGCTTTATCAAAGCGTCCTAAAAGTTTTTTATCAAAGGTTTTTTAATTAGACGATGTTCGCCAACGCCTTCAATGTTGAAAATATCGCCCACGGCTTGATAACCACATGCGTAATAAAACGCTAATGCAGAGACACGAGCGTTTGCCCAAATATACGAAGGTTCGATAATTGTGTTATTTTTGCAGTAGTCTTCACTAACGTTTAGCAATAAACGGCCTAGGCCTTGGCCTCGACATTGTGCTCGGGTTGCCATTGCCCGAATTTGCCATTGTGCGCCAATCACGGAATTCTCAACAAAATACACAGAGACAATTCCATAGATAGATTCCGGATTGAGATTTTCGATTTTTAACGTCGATAGATCGTTTTTAAGTACAGCGGCAAAGTGACGTGTGTGAATATCGTGATCACTGGGAAAGGCCATTTCGGCGAGTGTTTGGTTGGGTCGCAGAAGTTCTAAACGCAAGGGATAGGTAGTCTCGGCGTTCACCTCTATAATCTCGTACATATTTTTCCTTTCAGTAATACTTAAATCGACGAACAGGCAGCATAGCAACACATGAATCGCGCAGATGTACTTTTGGTTGAAGGCGGCTGGGTAAGCTCACGAGCGCAGGCGGCACGTATTATCAAACAAGGCGGCGTTCGCTATGGCAGTGGCAGCGATTGGCAGGTGTTGTCTAAACCCAGCCTCAAGTTGCCTGATGATATTCAATTTCAGCTCGATGATTTAGACGAATTGCAATACGTTTCCCGTGGTGCCCTAAAGCTTAAGGCGGCGGTTGAGTTCTCGGGCATCGAGTTGGCTGGCAAGTCGGCTTTGGATGTTGGTCAATCTACGGGCGGTTTTACCGATTATTTAGTGCAATCGGGCATTAAGCGTGTGGTTGGTGTGGATGTTGGTCGCGACCAGCTTGATGGCAAATTACGTGAACATCCCAAGGTAACCTGTCTTGAAGGTGTGAATGCCCGTGAACTGCCGGAAACCTTGCTGGACTATGAACCGCAGGGTTTTGATGTGATCGTGATGGATGTGTCTTTTATCTCGCAATCGTTGATCTTGCCGAATTTGGGTCGCTTTTTAAAACTGAAAGGCTTTTTGATCAGCTTAATAAAACCTCAATTTGAGGTCGGTAAAGAAAACATTGGCAAGGGCGGCTTGGTGCGCGATGCCGGACTGTATCCGCAGGTAAAAGCTCGCATTCAGCGAGAAGTTGAAGCGCTGGGTTTTGAGGTGCAAGGTTATTTAGAAAGCCCCATTAAAGGCGGCGATGGCAATCGCGAATTTTTATTGATCGCCCAGCGCGTTAACTAGGTTCCACGACTAAACCCGTAAAGACACCAGGCCTTGTTTGAGTTTGTACAAATGCTCGTGAAGTCCTTCGCCTTTTTGTTGAGCAACGCCAATCGCTAAGATATCAATCACCAACAAATGGGCAATGCGCGACAGCAATGGCGTATAGATGTCTAAATCTTCATCCACATTCACATCAATATTGATGCTTGCCTCTTGAGAAATGGGTGAGTTGCTCGGCGAAATGCCAATCACCACCCCGCCTTGCTGCTTTACCAAAGCCATTGAGTTCAATAACGATTTGGTGCGACCGCTTTGCGAGATGGCAACCACCACATCACCTTCTTTCATGCTCATCGCCGACATGTGTTGAATGTGGTGATCGGAATAGGCTGCGGTTGCGAGTTGCAAACGGAAGAACTTGTGGTGTGCGTCAGCAGCGACGGCACCGGAGGCGCCAAAGCCAAAGAATTCTACCCGCGAGGCGCGACAAATGGCCGAAATTGCCGCTTCAACTTGGATGGGATCGAGCTGGTCGCGCAGTTGCAGCAGGGTTTCTACGGTGGAATCGAAAATCTTGTGTGAAAAGGTGGTAACCGTATCGGCGCGGGTGACCGCCACGTGTACAAAGTTTGGTATCGAGGCCAGCTGTTGCGCTAAATTCAGCTTAAATTCCTGAAAGCCATTGCAACCGACGGCACGACAAAAGCGCACGACGGTGGGCTCACTCACTTTGGCAGCATTGGCGAGATCAACAATGCGCATATGAATGACATCGCGAGTATTTTCGAGCACATATTCGGCAACCTTACGCTCAGATTTGCGCATGGTGGGAATGTTGTCGGTAATACTTTGTGTGACTTCAGAGGGTTTTAAGGTCAAGGCTCTGGCACTCGGTAGTGTTGTGCTACACGCTAATTTTGCCGATAAAGCACGTAAAAATCTGCAATTTGGGGCTAAAAGCGCTGATTTTATGGTTGATTATGATGCATATTCATCTTTTTTTGTAATTCCAGCCCACTTTTTGTAGTGAAATTACACACATTTCCGCCTGAAATTACAAGAATCTGTGTTTGAGTTTGTACAACTTACCGCAAACAAATCCTCTTAGGGTAAAAATAGCACTTGTTCTCGCAATAAAGAGCCGTCATTGAGACGCGGATAAATTTTAAAGCCTTGGTGAATTAATCCGAGTATCTATAAATCGCTCTGCTACAATGCCGCCCATGGACGTATCGCAATTATTAGATCAATTAAATAGCGCTCAGCGCGAGGCCGTAAGTGCTCCGGCTGGGCATCAACTTATTTTGGCGGGAGCTGGCTCGGGTAAAACCCGTGTGCTGGTGCATCGTATTGCTTGGCTGATTCAGGTTGAACAAGTGTCGCCGTTTTCGATTATGGCGGTGACCTTTACCAACAAGGCAGCGCGGGAAATGCGCGCGCGCGTTGAGCAGTTGCTGGGCGTGAATCCGCGCGGCTTATGGATTGGTACCTTCCACGGTCTTGCGCACAGACTTTTGCAAACTCATTGGCACGAAGCCAATCTTCCCCAAGCCTTTCAAATTCTCGACAGCGACGATCAGCTGCGTTTGATTAAGCGCGTTTATCAATCCTTAAATATTGATGATAAAAAATGGCCACCTCGTCAGGCGGCTTCCTACATCAACGGTCACAAAGACGAAGGTCGTCGCGCGGCGCATGTTATCGAAACCGCCGATCTGTACGAGCGCACCATGCTCAGCGTTTACCGTGAATACGAAGCGGCTTGTCAGCGCTCGGGTTTGGTGGATTTTGGCGAGTTACTGCTGCGTGCCCATGAGTTGTGGCTAAATAACCCCATTTTGCTGAAACATTATCAACAGCGCTTTCCGTTTATCTTGGTGGACGAATTCCAAGACACCAACACGGTTCAGTATGCGTGGCTGCGTGTGCTCGCTGGTGACAGTTCTTTTATTACCGCCGTTGGCGACGACGATCAGTCGATTTACGGCTGGCGTGGTGCAAAAATCGAAAACATTCAGCAGTTCGATGTCGATTTTCCCAACACTCATATCACCCGTTTGGAGCAAAACTACCGCTCTACCGGAACCATCTTGAAAGCCGCAAACGGTGTTATCGAACATAACTTTGGCCGTTTGGGTAAAACTCTGCGCACCGACGGCGAAGACGGTGATCCGATTTCGCTGTATGCCGGTTTTAATGAGCAAGACGAAGCGCGGTTTATTGTTGAGCAGATCAAGCGTTGGGTTGATCAAGGTAATCCTCGCGACAGCGTAGCAATCTTGTATCGCTCCAATGCGCAATCGCGAGTGCTTGAAGAAGTCTTGCTGCGTGAGTCTGTGCCCTACCGCATTTATGGCGGCCAACGGTTCTACGATCGCCTCGAAATTAAAAACGCTCTCGCCTATTTGCGCTTGTTGCTGAATCGTCACGATGATGCGGCATTTGAGCGCGTTATCAATACGCCTACACGCGGTATTGGTGGTAAAACCATCGACGACATCCGCGAGTTTGCTCGCAGCGAAGGTTCATCGCTGTGGCAGGCGGCCGCCAAGATGCTATCGAATAGCGTGTTTACCAACCGTGCCGGAACCTCGGTTAAGAACTTCATGCATTTAATCGACACGCTGGCAGGCTTCGCCGATGACCTGGATTTGGCCGATTTGGCTGAAAAAGTCATCGATATTTCGGGCTTAGTGGCGTTTCACGCCAAAGAAAAAGGCGAGAAGGGTCAGGCACGAAAAGAAAACTTGGAAGAATTTATCAGTGCTTGTCGAGGCTACGAGCCAACCGGTGTTGCCGAAGGCGAAGAAGAGGTCAGTATTTTGGCCGACTTTTTAGCGTCTGCGGCGTTGGATGCCGGTGAAGAACAGGCCGACGAATTCGAAGAAGCCGTGCAGCTGATGACCTTGCACTCGGCCAAGGGTTTAGAATTCCCGCTGGTGTTTATGGCCGGTGTTGAAGAAAACCTCTTCCCGCACAAGATGTCGGTGGAAGATCCAACGCGTTTGGAAGAAGAGCGCCGTCTTGCCTACGTTGGCATCACTCGCGCCATGACCAAGTTGTTTCTCACCTACGCCGAATCGCGGCGCATTCACGGTAAAGAAAGCTTTAACTCGGTGTCGCGCTTTGTAAAAGAAATCCCCAGCGAATGCATTCAAGAGGTTCGTGTTAAATCGAGTGTGCAGCGTCCGGTGCAGTTTGACCGACAACCGGTGGGTCGCAGACGTTACAGTGACTCGCCGGAAGAAATGGGGTTTCATTTGGGGCAGCGCGTAACCCATCCTATTTTTGGCGATGGCGTTATCTTGCATGTAGAAGGCAGTGGGCCGAACAGCCGAGTGCAAATCAACTTTGATGACGCTGGTAACAAGTGGCTGGTGATGCAGTATGCCAAGCTTACGCCGCTGTAGATTGTTATCTCCCTTGAGGAAAAAGAATGTCTAAACCCAGAACGGTGCTGCCCATTGCGGTACTGGTTTTGACTCTGCTATTGGTGCTAGTAAGCACGGCGTTGGTTGCGCAGTACGTAAAACGCGGGTCAACCAAGGTCTACGCCAAATCTGAAACCGCAACCGGTGATCAGTTGGTGTATCACTGGAGCATGGTAACCACTTGGCCCAAGAATTTTCCCGGATTGGGAACTGCCGCTAACGAGTTTGCCGAATCCATTACTGAAATGAGTGGCGGGCGATTACAAATCAAAGTGTATGGTGCTGGCGAGCTTGTACCTGCATTGGGCGTGTTTGATGCGGTCTCTAATGGCACTGCGCAAATGGGCCACGGCGCGTCTTATTATTGGAAAGGCAAAATGCCAGCGTCGGTATTTTTTACGACCGTGCCCTTTGGCATGAATGCTCAAGAGATGAACGCGTGGATTACCGAAGGCGGTGGCTGGGAATTGTGGCGCGAGCTTTATGAACCGTTCAATCTGTTGCCTTTTCCGGCCGGAAATACCGGCGTGCAAATGGCGGGATGGTACAACAAAGAAATCAACACCATCGACGACATTAAAGGTTTGAAGATGCGTATTCCGGGCCTTGGTGGCGAGGTTTGGAATCGCGCCGGTGGTGTTGCGGTGACCATTCCCGGCGGTGAACTGTATACCTCGCTACAAACCGGCGTGATCGACGCGACCGAATGGGTTGGCCCTTACAACGATTTGGTGATGGGTTTTTATCAGGTCGCGAAATATTATTATTATCCGGGTTGGCACGAGCCGGGGCCAACGCTTGAGTTACTTGTCAATCGCGACGCTTACGAGTCTTTGCCCGAAGATCTGCAAAAGATGGTTTATCGAGCAGCCATTGTTTCCAATCAGCTAACCCTTGATCAGTACACCAGTCGCAACAATGCGGCATTAAAAGAATTGGTTGAAAAACACGGCGTGCAACTGCGCGAGCTGCCCAAAGATGTGCTCTTAGCGCTGCGCAAATCGGCGTTTGAGGTGTACGATGAGTTAGCGGCAAAAGATCCGCAGTTTGCCCGAGTGTACAAGGCTTACGAGGAGTTTCGACATCAAGCAGAGGCCTACCACGAAATCTCTGAGCAGGCGTGGTACAAAGCCCGAGAAAGTTTTCCAAAGGCGCAGTAGTCGCCTATTTATTGACGAGGATTAGCATGGAGCACGAAGAACAAGCCATCCAAAATATTTTGCAAGAATGGGCCACCTGTACGCGTTTGAGTATGGATGATCAGATTCTTAGGCATCATCGTGATGACTTGGTTATGTTCGATGTATTACCGCCGCTCAAGTACGAAGGCGTAGAGGCTTACCGTCAAAGTTGGGATGATTGGCATCTCGACAATCCGCAGTCGATGGTGTTTGATTTTATCGAGTTGAGCATCAAGGCGCGTGAACACATAGCCTATGCCTTTGGTATTATTCGTTGCGGTGGCGTTTTAGAAAACGGCCAAAGCTTTGAGAACCTGGTGCGAGCCACTTTCGCGTTGGAGAAAACCGACAACCGCTGGCAGATCGTGCATCAGCACATGTCTATGCCGCTGGTTGGGCAGGGTTAGCTCAGCTCAGCCCTCTAAATCTGCGGTTATAACCAATTACTCAGACACTATTCAGCTGCTACTCTTTAAACTAACAGCAGCAAGTAAAAATCCAAAGAATTAAGATGATCGCCCAAAAGGTTAGTACTCATTTTATGAACGACAGTATACACATGCCGGATGCGAACCTGCCGGTAAAAGTTGAAGACAAGAAAGGTCGCGCGCGCAGTCTCGCCGAAGAGCTGGTCAACGCCATCAGTCATGGCGTTGGTGCCGTGGTAAGTGTATCGGCGGTGACGCTCTTGATTGTAATGGCAAGCATCGAAGCCGACGCTTGGACGATTGTGGCTGTATCTATCTACGGCGCGAGCCTGTTTTTGATGTTTTTGGCGTCCACCATGTACCACAGCATTCCCTTTGCCGGCCCGAAAAAGGTCCTGCGGCTGTTTGATCATAGCGCTATTTATCTGCTGATTGCCGGAACCTACACGCCGTTTTTGGTGGTTAGTCTTGGCGGCGTATTGGGTTGGTCGTTTTTCATCGTGGTTTGGTCATTGGCCATTACTGGCATTACCTTAAAACTGGTGCGCCGTGGTCAGTACCACAAGATTCACGTCATCAATTACGTAGTAATGGGCTGGATTGGTATTATTGCCGCTCCGGTACTAATGGATAAACTTTCGCCAATGACCATTGATCTGGTTTTGGCTGGGGGCATTGTTTATACCGTAGGTGTGATCTTTTATGCGCTCGATAGACTTCCCTTTGCGCATTCCATTTGGCATTTATTTGTGCTGGGCGGCAGTTGCTGCCATTACATAGCCATCTACAACGATATGATTTAAAAAAACGCCCTTCGGGGCGTTTTTTGTGTCTGGCTTATATTTCTCGATTTTCTCGATTTTCTCGATAGGGCGATTTATTTGTCGATGGGACGAGTGCGACCGTTGGCATCTATGGCAACGAAGACAAACTCACCTTCGGTGACTTTCATCAGCTCCAGAGATTGCGGCGCCTTTAACCAGACCTCTACCAATGCCTTAATGGAAGAGCGCCCTACTTCTAAGGTTTCTACGTAGCAGCGAATCTGCGATCCCACCGGTACCGGCCGCAAGAAGGCCATACTGCCTACGGCGACGGTGGTAACTCTTCCGCCAGCAATTTCTTGGGCAACCATGGAGCCGCCAATATCCATTTGCGACAGCAACCAACCAGCGTAGACATCGCCACTGGCGTTGGTGGAACCGGGCATGGCGACGGTTTGTAAAGCTAGCTCACCGTTAGGTAACGGTGTTTCGTCGAGTTCATTATAAGAATGGCTCATGGGTATCTCTAATTATTGTTTATTGATTATTGAAGACGAAACAAGTGTCAGCATAAATACTGCCACATTATCGCCGACTTCCTTGTTGTGATGTTCACTCCTTTGAATACTCAGTGGCTAAGGCTCAATTGCGGTAGAGCCTGTATGGGCCAGGTGACAATGTTAGGCCAAATACTAAGCACCAAAAGCAACAACAATTGGATCACAATGAAGGGTACCACTCCAGAATAGATGTCGGAGGTATTTACAGAATTGGGTGCTACGCCACGTAAATAAAACAGTGCGAAACCAAACGGTGGCGTTAAAAACGAAGTCTGTAAATTGATAGCGATCATAATGCCAAGCCACACTGGATCTGCGCCAAGGGTAATCAACACCGGCGCTACCAGTGGCACCACCACAAAGGTGATCTCAATAAAGTCTAAGATAAAGCCCAATAAGAAAATCACCAGCATTACGATCAAAGTGGCAGCAAATAACCCACCGGGTAGTTGACTAAAGCCGTGATTGATCAGCTCTTCGCCGCCAAATCCACGAAACACCAGTGAGAAAATTGACGCGCCCAGCAAAATCGTAAAAACCATGGTAGTTACGCGCGTGGTCGCAAGGCCGATCTCTTTTACGGTCGCAAGATTCAGTTGGCGCTTGGCAAGGGCCAATATCACCGAGCCCAACGCGCCTATTCCGGCGGCTTCGGTGGGAGTGGCTGCACCAAAAATGATCGAACCAAGCACAATGCTGATTAATAAAATTGGTGGGATTAACGCGAACCACAAACTGATGTCTGGCTCGTCTTCTGAGTTTTTTATTGCCGGTTGCTTAGTTTTGCGGCCAGCCCAAAGTACGTAAATACCGTAGGCGAAAACCAACATAAGTCCGGGGATAACGGCGCCGATAAACAAATCGCCTACCGATACAGGGGTTGGGTTAAATACGCCATTATTAATTTGCGCTTGCTGATTGGCGGTAGAGAGAATATCGCCAAGTAATACTAAGGCAATGGACGGTGGAATGATTTGCCCCAAAGTACCGGTCGCACAGATGGTGCCGGTTGCCAAGCTCTTGCTGTAACCCTGCTTGAGCATCGTCGGTAACGACATCAAACCCATGGTCACTACGGTGGCACCAACGATACCCGTGGATGCCGCCAATAGCGCACCAACGGCGACAACCGATAAACCCAGTCCCGCCGGTAGAAAACCCAATAATCGCGCCATGCTTTTTAGCAAGTCTTCGGCGATGCGGCTTTTTTCAAGCACGATGCCCATAAAGATGAACAGCGGTACCGCGACGAGGGTTGAATTACTCATGGTGCCAAAAAAACGATCGGGAATAGCGGCCAAGAGACTTGGCTCAAAAACGCCGAAAACAATACCAAAACCGGCGAAAATCAGCGAAGCGCCCGCTAAGGTAAAGGCAACAGGATAGCCAAGCATCAGTGCCAAGCAGACGCAAACAAATAGCAAAATGGGAATAAATTCAATCAACGGCGAGCTAACCTAAAATTGCGCAAATGGAAGTTGTGTAAGATTCGTTGTGCTTTGGGCGGCTATTTTCCACGGATGCGCTCGATTGGACGATCAATAATTGTCAGCGCGTTTGCTAAGACCTCGGCCAGGCATTGCAATAACAACAGTGATGCCGACAACACAATCAAGCTCTTTAATAAGAATAAAGCCGGTATTCCGTCGGGTTCGATAGAGGTCTCTTTGATGGCCCAGCTGCGTGCGGCGTAGTCCCAACCGTAAATAATCATCACCAAAACTAATGGCAGTAAAAAGACCAGAGCGCCCAGTGCGTTGATCCAGGCTTGCGTGTTTGGACTAAAGCGGCGGTAAAAGATATCTACTCGAACGTGAGAGTCGGTTTTTAGCGCATAGGCGATAGCCAGCATAAAAAGACTGGCGTGTAGATAAGTTACCGATTCTTGCCAGGCCACCGAGCCGACTCCAAATCCATAGCGCATGACAACGATAGCCACGGTAATAATCACCATAAATGGAATGGCGAAAGAACAAATCAGGCCAGTGAGTTTTGCAATCTGATCAAGCCAGTGGATGGCGTATTTCATGAGTTCTCAAATCTTTTGCGTACGGAGAATAATCGTGGAGAAAGTTCGTTAATTTATTGTAATTATTCTAAGCATTTAATAAGAAAAAGCCGTTGTTCTTAAACCTGAAAAACCGGTTCTGACAAAAAATATACGAATAAACAGATTAATTGCTAGACACCAGTCTTATATTCATTTTTCCCTATACGTGCAAAAATTTTTATAAATAAAATGAAAATATGTCGTCGTTTAAACAAAATTGTCGCATACAGTCGTTAGACTGTGGCGCTAGCTCTATCTTATCAGCAACAAATACTCGAATTTGGTCTAAATTTAGTTTTTTTACACGAAAAATCGACCTAATTTGCCCGCTGTAATATTTCTTACACATTTTTGAAATAAATTTGCCACGGAATTTTATGCGCTGCTGAACTTTCAAAGCGGCTGCTGTGAAGTGTTATCTCTAGGAGTTACCTGTGAAAAAAGTACTGCTTTCAACCCTACTGCTAGCGACATGCTCTGGCGTGGCAAATACTGCGCTAGCAGCGCGTGATTATATTGAGATTGTTGGTTCGTCGACTGTTTATCCGTTTTCGACCGTAGTTGCCGAGCGATTCGGTCGTGCAACCAGCTTTAAAACCCCAAAAATTGAAGCTACTGGTTCCGGCGGCGGCTTAAAATTGTTCTGTCAGGGCGTGGGTGTTAACTACCCAGACATCGCCAATGCTTCGCGCAAAATAAAAGACAGCGAATTCAAGCAATGCCAAGCTAATGGTGTTAAAGACATCGTTGAAGTCTTGATTGGTTATGATGGCATTGTGCTTGGCAATTCTGCCGAAGCCGAGCCGCTAAACATCACTCGCAAGCAATTGTTCTTGGCGTTGGCGAAAAAAACCCCCGACGAAGCCAATCCTGGTAAGTTAATCGATAACCCCTACGTGAACTGGAGCGATATCGACGCTAAGTTGCCTGAGTCTAAAATTGAAGTTTTAGGCCCACCGCCAACTTCGGGTACTCGCGACGCGTTTGTTGAGTTGGTTATGGAAGCCGGTTGTTCAAGCTACAGCTGGATTAAAGATCTTGAGAAAACTCATAAGGATCAATTCAAAGCAATTTGTCACACAGTGCGTGAAGACGGTTCATACATTGAAGCCGGTGAAAACGACAACTTAATTGTTCAAAAATTGGATGCCAACAAAAATGCGTTCGGTATTTTTGGTTTTAGCTTCCTAGATCAAAACGCCGACATTATTCACGGTGCGTTTATCGACGGTTCACAACCCACTTTTGATGCTATTGCTGAAGGTACCTACCCAGTTTCGCGTCCGCTTTATTTCTACGTGAAAAAAGAGCACATCAACTTTATTCCAGGTATTGCTGAGTATTTAAGTGAGTTCACCAGCAGCAAGGCATGGGGTGAAGAAGGTTATTTAGCCGAAAAAGGCATGATTCCTCTCAGCGAAGAAGAGCGTAAATCCATTAAGGCTCGGGTAGAAAATCTAGAAAGCTTGGCGATGTAATCTAAGCTTGGGTATCGGCTAGATAATAGCCGACACTGGTTTAGAACAGATAAAGCCCAGCGCTAAGGCCTGGGCTTTATTTTTGTTTTGCGCCATTTTTCTTTATAGTCGCGCCTGGTTTTTACGGTGCGCCTTTAAACAAGAGTAATTGGCTGAGAAAATCGGTGAAATAAAGCAATTATTTCGCAAAATTAAGCCACTATCGAACACGTTGTTCAGTTTATATCTCAAGGAAGAATGCAACCAATAACACAAGTTGCATCCTAAATTGCCGCTGAATTTTAGGTGATACCGCCACATTTGTGACGATAAGAAAGACGTTGTCTAGTTGAGGACGCATGAGTTTATCCACGCTTATTTTGGTTCTAGCGATTTTGTGCTTTGGGGTGTTTGTAGTATCCCGGCAAAGATCACTGAGCTTAGCCCGAGCTATTGGCGGTCAGGCCCAGCTGAATTCTCTACCGATGTACTACGGAATGATGGCAGCAATTTGGTGTTTATTTCCGGCGTTATTGGTGATTTTTGTTTGGACGATTTTCGACGGTTACTTGATCGAAACCATGGTGATTCAATCACTGCCAGAGTCTGAGCGACAAATTTCAGCGGCCGAACTCGGCCTTTTGATCAACTCCGTTGAGAATCTGGCTTCCAACCCATCGGCCCTTACGGGCAATGAAACACCGGTGATGATTGACGCGGCGAATCGTTTAGCGGATTTAAACCGCATCAGCGATTGGTCAAAGGCCGTTGTGGTGTTGTTGGTTGCCATGATTTTTGGCGCCGGTGCTTGGTTGAAGGTCCACCCCGAGCTGCGCGCCCGTAATTTCGTTGAAAAGATTTTCCGCAGCCTCTTATTGGCGTCTTCAAGTCTCGCAATTTTAGTGACCGTAGGCATTGTGCTGTCGGTGTTATTCGAGAGTTTACGCTTCTTCCAAGTTATTCCTGTCACCGACTTTGTCTTTGGCCTGCACTGGAGCCCACAAACGGCGATCCACGCCGACCAAGTGGGTGGCTCTGGTTCTTTTGGTGCTGTGCCTTTATTTGCCGGTACCTTGTTAATTTCCGCCATTGCTATGTTGGTTGCGGTGCCATCGGGTTTGATGGCAGCAATTTATTTATCGGAATACGCCGACCGCCGCGTGCGCGCCATTATCAAACCCGTTCTTGAGGTTTTAGCCGGTATTCCAACGGTTGTGTACGGCTTTTTTGCCGCCTTAACCGTAGCGCCTGCGCTGCGTGATTTTTTAGAAAGTATCGGTATTGCTGGTGCTTCATCCGAAAGTGCGTTGGCTGCGGGTGCAGTCATGGGGGTGATGATCATTCCGATGGTGTCTTCGTTATCGGACGATGTGATCAACGCGGTACCCAATTCGCTGCGCGATGGTTCCTATGGTCTTGGCGCAACCAAGTCTGAAACCATCAAGAAGGTCGTTATTCCCGCAGCATTGCCCGGCATTGTTGGCGGCATCTTACTGGCGGTGAGCCGCGCCATCGGTGAAACCATGATCGTGGTGATGGCGGCGGGACTTGCGGCAAATCTGACCGCTAACCCGCTAGAGTCGGTTACCACTGTTACCGTGCAAATCGTAACCTTGTTAGTGGGCGATCAAGAGTTTGATAGCCCTAAAACCTTGGCTGCGTTTGCACTGGGTTTGGTGTTGTTCTTGGTGACCTTAACTCTGAACTTTATCGCCTTACACGTTGTGAAAAAATATCGAGAGCAATATGAGTAAGTCTACTTCCAGCACCATCGAGCTGGTCAATAAGAACCTCAAAAAACGTTATCGCGCAGAAAAACGCTTTCGAGCCTACGGCATATTGTCTATTGGCTTTGGTTTGTTGTGCTTAGTGGTTTTGTTTACCGACATCATTGGTAAAGGTCATGGGGCTTTTACCGCGCACTACGTGCAAATTGAAGTAACTCTAAATGCGAGTACTCTCGACATTCGCGATGCTACCGACCCAGAGCAGCTGGCTCTTGCCGATTATCAAGGTGTGGTCAAAGAGGCCTTGAGAACACGTTTCCCTGAGGTTACCGGTCGTTCCGATCGCCGCTCTTTGTACGCTTTGGTTAGTAACAGTGCTGGATTTGCCGTACAAGATATTCTCAAAGCCGATCCGACCAAGCTCGGCAGTACCGTTAGTTTGTGGGTGCTGGTGGATGACGACGTCGATACCTACGCGAAAAGCCGTGATGATGCTGAGCCATTTATTGGTCGCTTGAGTGAGAAACAAATTGAGTGGGTTGAGACCCTTATAGCCTCTGGCGAAATCAAATCGCGCTTCAACCGCATACTGTTTACCAACGGTGATTCACGCGAGCCAGAAATGGCCGGCATTCGCGGTGCTCTGTTGGGTTCACTGTATACCTTATTGGTAACTCTAGTGCTGTCATTCCCCATTGGTGTTGCCGCAGCCATGTATCTTGAAGAGTATGCGCCTAAAAATCGCTTTACCGACTTTATCGAAGTGAACATCAACAACCTGGCGGCTGTACCATCGATTATTTTCGGCTTGCTGGGTTTGGCGATTTTCATCAATTTCTTTGAGATGCCGCGCTCCTTGCCCTTGGTGGGTGGTTTGGTGTTAACGCTGATGACCTTGCCGACCATTATTATTTCCAGCCGAGCTGCCATTAAGTCGGTACCGCCCTCGATTCGCCAAGCGGCCTACGGTCTTGGCGCGTCAAAAATGCAGGTGATTTTGCATCACGTATTGCCCTTGGCTATGCCCGGCATGCTTACCGGCGCCATCATTGGTATGGCGCAAGCCTTGGGTGAAACCGCACCGCTGTTAATGATTGGTATGGTCGCATTTATCGTCGATTTACCAGGCTCAATTACCGATCCGGCAACGGTACTGCCGGTACAAATTTATCTTTGGTCAGACAGCCCAGAGCGCGCCTTTACGGAGCGAACTTCCGGCGCCATTATGGTGTTGTTAGGCTTTTTGATTTTAATGAACACCGTAGCGGTGTTGTTACGACGCAAGCTTGAGCGTCGTTGGTAATACATTCGTCTAAAACCGAGCGCAGCATTGCAGTCTCGGCAATAAGATTTAAAAAGGTTAACGGAACATGACAACAACCTCTGGAATTCAAGACGTACCGGTTAATGGTACCGTGGGTGAACCTTTTGTAGACTCGGCGAAGCTGAGCATGCGCAACGTCAATGTGTTTTACGGCGAAAAACAAGCGATTTTTGACGTCAGCCTCGATATTGGCTCCAACGAAGTTATCGCCATGATTGGTCCCTCGGGTTGTGGCAAGTCGACATTTTTAAGATGTTTAAACCGCATGAACGACACAATCGAAGGTTGTCGAGTTGTAGGCAGTCTAAACTTAGAGGGTGAGGATATTTACGGTGCGAAATTGGATGTGGTACCGTTAAGAGCGCGCGTCGGTATTGTGTTCCAAAAACCCAACCCATTTCCAAAGTCGATCTACGAAAACGTCGCTTACGGAGCTAAGATTCACGGCTTAGTGTCTAAGCGCACCGAGCTCGATGAAATTGTTGAAACCAGTTTACAAAAAGCTGGCCTTTGGAACGAAGTAAAAGATCGACTCGATGCTCCAGGAACAGGACTTTCTGGTGGTCAGCAACAGCGTTTGTGTATCGCGCGAACAATCGCGGTGAGTCCCGAAGTTATTCTTATGGACGAACCCTGCTCTGCGCTTGATCCAATCGCTACGGCAAAAATTGAAGAACTCATTGCGGAACTGAGCGAAAACTACACCATTGCCATCGTAACCCACTCCATGCAGCAAGCGGCGCGGGTTTCGAATCGAACGGCGTACTTTCACCTTGGTAAGCTTATTGAAGTGAATGAGACAGAAAAAGTATTTACTAACCCAGACCATCAGCTGACCGAAGCTTACATTACCGGTCGTTTTGGTTAACTTACGGAGCTACCTCCATGGATAAGCTACATCTCGACCAGCATATTTCTCGTCAGTACAACTCAGATCTTGAGGACCTGCGTACCGAGTTATTGGAAATGGGCGGGATAGTACAAGAGCAGGTTCGCGATGGTATTTCTTCCATCAGCAATGCCGATTCGGATTTGGCGCGTAAGGTTATTACCGTTGAAGACGAAGTTGACGCCCGCGAAATGGCTCTCGACGAACATTGCACACTCGTATTGGCGCGACGTCAGCCCGCCGCTTCTGATTTACGCATGGTTTTGGCGGTTTCCAAAATCACTCGTGACCTTGAACGTATGGGCGATGAAGCCGAAAAAGTTGCCCAAATGGCACTTGCTTTGGTTGAAGAAGGCCAACGTTCTCAAGGTTATGTTGAACTGCGCCATATTGCTCATGGCGTATTGCACATGGTTGATGAAATGCTTAACGCATTTGCGCGTTTTGACGTTGATGCAGCTCTTGCGGTTGTGCGCGAAGACAACGATGTTGATCGCGAGTACAAGTCAGCAATGCGTGAGCTAATGACCTGCATGATGGAAGATCCGCATTCTATCAATCGTATTTTAAACGTTATGTGGGCGTTGCGTTCACTTGAGCGCATTGGCGATCACGCCAGAAATATCGCCGAGCACATTATTTATTTAGTGAAAGGTTTGGATGTTCGACACACCAGCGTTTCTGAGATGGAACGTCAGGTCAGCAGTCGCTCTAAATAAATTCTCAAATCGAGCGCAAAAGCTCTTCTTTGATACCGGCGGGCATTCCCCACGAATACTTGCCGGTAAGCTCTTCACAAAAAAGCTTCCATTGGTCTTTTTGATTCAATTTACCTTTGTACTGCTCTAGCAGACGGTAAATTTCGTCTACATTGTGGTATTGCGGCCACAGTTTGCGCGCTTTATCGAAAGCAGTAATGGCGGAATCTATATCTCTATTTAGTAGGGCGTCAAAGCCACGTTTTTCTTCAATTTGGGCTTGGTTGTGTTGATCGATCTTATCGAATTTCTCAGGCTCGGTAGTCTGGCTGCGCATGGCGGTAAGGTCAGAATTCACATTAACACTGATCTTATCGAGCTCTTGGGTCAGCCAATCGATGTTAGCTTCTTGAAGCTTGGGTTGGCGAACCAACAACTCGCGTTTTAAATCGGAGATTTGTTGTTCGTGCACGTGTGAAAAGTTATTGATCTGCTGGCCAATTTGCACACCAAACACATCAATTTCTCGCGACGACAAGATGCTTAAAACCCTCTCGCCGTACACCAGAAAGAACACCAGCGTCACAATCGGCCAAATTGAGGCTTTCAGAAAATCCAAGATCAGTCGGGCGACTTCCACGCAGCTATTCTCCTCGGTGATTGATTGCATTAATCTGGTCTAGCGGCATTCGATTTATTCTTGATCAGCTGATGGATAAAGTCGAGTTTTTTAAAGACCGATTGGTTTAGTACAAAGGGGTAAACATCCGACTGCCCAAGACTGCGGTTCAAAGAATTTACCGCAAGAGTAATGGGAATGTAGTTGTCATAGAGCTCTTGGAAATTTTCACTGCTATAGGCATCGGCAGAGACGCCGTCACGCAAAGAATAGGTAGTCTTTGGCAATTCTGCATTATTAGGTCGTATCTGTATGCCAAAATGCATAGCCGTGTCTACCGTATCAATCAAATGAAAATAATGGGCCCAGGTTTCTGCCCAATCTTCCCACGGATGCGAAGACGCGTACTCAGAAATAAAATCCAAACGCCAATTTGGATTGGGGTTTTGATAGTGGCTTGTCAAAGCTTGTTGATAGTCTTGTCTGTCATCGCCGAAAAGCTTGCGAAATTCCTGCAACCAATAAGCGTCGTTTGCGACCAAATGATCCCAATAATAGTGACCGATTTCATGGCGAAAGTGGCCCAGCAGCGTACGATACTTTTCACCCAAGTCGATACGAGTTTGCTCTCTCTCACTGGGGTTTGCCTCGTCGGTTGTAATCGTAATTTGGCCTTGGGAGTGGCCGATGGTATTGGTCGCATTTTGGGGAATATTTTGTTGCTGGTTTATAAAGTCAAAGCGTAAGCCCTGTTGTTGGCCGTCTTTTTTAGCCACCACCGGCAGACCAAAGCGAATCAAACTGTACATCAACCGTTTTTTGGCTTGTTCCAATTCGGCCCACTGGATACTGGCGTCAGCGTCACCGGTGTTTGGAACGTATCGATTTAACACGCAGGCCCGGCAATACAAATCTGTGTCTAAACTGGCTTTGGGTAAAAGCCAGTTGCAAACGTGTAACGCGCGGTTTGCACAAGCGCGGTATGGGTTGGATTTTTTATCCAGCAGCGTTTGTGTTTTGTGAACTTGGGTCAGGCTAATCATCTGTAATTGGTCACTGTCAAAACCCAATGCCGCACCACAAGATTCGCATTGGCTATTATCAAAGAAGACGGCTTGGCTACAGTGTTGGCAAATAAACGTATTCATAAAGAAATGAGGTAGTTGATTGTGAGCTGTTTACCTGATGAAGAAATTCTGTGCCCCTATTGCGGCGAGTCACAGACGGTTACCGTCGACTTCAGTGAGGGCAACTGCGATTACATTGAAGATTGTCAGATTTGCTGCCGTCCAATCGATTTTCATTTAATGGTCGACGATGACGGTGGTTATCAGCTGCAAATTAAATCTGAAAATGAAAGCGGTTTCTAAATTAGACAGGCATAAAACCATAAATAATATACTGCTATGATGAATGTGAATATTCATTAATGAAACATTTTTTAACATAAAAATAACTAAAAACACCTAAAAAAAAGATTGTGATTTCCACTAATTAATTTATTATTCGCGCTCTTCTTGATGATAGCCAATCCAAGTACAGCGCTCCTAGAAATAGGACTGATAGCGACAAGGCAGAAGAGCAACTATCCAAGAGTGAATTAATTGTTGTCGGCGTTGCTGATGACACTTTTTTTGCCTTTTTATTTGCTTTTTGCCCTTGCACTTGGTTTGCGCACATCCATATTCTGGTTCCTACCTTAATATTGCGACGTCCTGCCGATAGCATTTCTATTGCAAAAAGCGCTAATGCATTTTGAGGATGGCCATGTCACTTTGTTCTGTTGATTCAAACGTTGAGTATTCAAAAATTCCTGCATTCGCCCAAACTCAAAAAGGCGAAATCAAGGGTTTGTCTGACGCTGATATTCCACAATTAGTTGCCGAGCACGGTTCGCCTTTGTTGGTTTTAGACTGTGACTCAGTTCGTACGCAATACGAAGCATTAAGCAAAGCATTACCAAATGTAACCTTGCACTATGCATTAAAACCATTACCTCACCCAGCAGTTGTTGCGACGCTTCGCGACATCGGTGCTAGCTTTGATTTAGCGACCAACGGTGAAGTTGAATTGGTTGAAGGTTTAGGCATTGATCCAGAAAAATGCATCCACACTCACCCAATTAAACGTGATGGCGACATCCGGCGGGCCTTAGAATATGGCTGCTACGTGTTTGTGGTCGATAATCTAAACGAGCTTGAAAAATTTATCGCTTACCGCGATCAAGCAGAAATTTTAATTCGTTTGAGTTTCAGAAATCCAAATGCTTACTCAGATTTATCGAAAAAATTTGGTTGTTCTCCAACACAAGCGATCGATTTATTAGTAAAAGCGCAAGAGTTTGGTATTCGTGTGAAAGGTTTGTCTTTCCACGTTGGTTCACAAACTCTAGATTCGCAAAAATACGTTGATGCAATTTTAGAAAGCGCGCGCGTAATTCGCAAAGCGGCAAAAATGGGTTTACCAGCGCTTTCTACTTTGGATATTGGCGGAGGTTTCCCAGTACCTTACAACGAATCTGTGCCAGCAATTGATGACTTCTGTGCACCTATTCGCGAAGCTTTAGATGTATTGCCAGACACCGTTCAAGTCATTGCAGAGCCGGGACGTTTTATTGTTGCTGGTGCAATGACTGGTGTTGCCTCTGTAATGGGTAAAGCATTACGCGATGGCAAAATGTGGTACTACTTGGACGATGGTCTTTACGGCTCATTCAGTGGTATTACCTTCGATCACGGTGACTACCCAATTTCAGCACCTTTTAACCAAGGTCAAGAAGAAGTATGTGTATTGGCAGGCCCAACTTGCGACAGCATTGATGTTATTTCTGAAAACATCAGCTTGCCAGAATTGAACAACGGTGACTTTATTGTTAGTCGCATGATGGGTGCTTACACCTCAGCTACGGCAACAGAATTTAACTTCTTCCCGAAAGCAAAAATTCACGTTATGAATGAATTTGCGGTTGCTGAAGAATCTGTAAAAATGACAAAAAGACACCGCGCTTAAGATTTACCGCTAAATAGCAGTTATTAATTTCCAGTCATATAAGTGACGGCTTTTGGGGCTCCTAAATAGGAGCCCTTTTTTATACGCCCTGAAAAGTTAAACTGCCAACCGTTTAGCTCACCTTGTTTAAAAACACCCCTTGTTTAAAAACACCTTCGCAAACCATTTTATTATTGAAAGAGTTTTACGAGAAAATTCCGATGTATTTGAAATATTCGATAAGGCTTAATACGGCTGTCTCTATCGATGATGCACGCTAGAGAAATGGTTAAACAATTCAAAATGGTATTTTTTATAGAAAACTCTGATTAACCTGGAGTTTCTCGCGACACAAGGATGTGTCGCCAATTTCAAGAACGGTAAGTGATTGAAATTGTGAAGAAATTGGAAATCGCATTTTCAATTTCTGTCTTCTGATTAAATCATAGATGAGTTAATCAGAGGTTCCTATATTGTATTCATCGGTGAATTGCAGAGAGCTGTGCAATGGTTCTGAAAGATAATTTTGTACAAATAATTCATTAAACAAATTATTCGATATCGAAAAAAATTAAACATGCGAATGCAGGGTGGAAAATGTTTACGGTTTTTATTGAGAAATATTAACGTGGGAAGTGTTAAAGCCGTAAAACAGACTATTAAGAACTGTTTTACGGTTGATGTTTCATACAAATTGCATGAAGTTACAGGCGGGTGTACTTACCGATGATATTTACCGGCCTAGGCAAATACCTTGCGAATTTCATTCACTAATAATTGGCCAACATTTTGTAAATGAGAAGTGTGGTGATCAACTTCTTCTAAATACATTTCTAGGTGATCAATCGCCTCGTGTTGTTCTTGCTGTTCTAACTGCTCCAGCTTTTGGTTTAATTCCTTTAACGTTGCTTCAAGGTTTTGAATTCTTTCTTGCAGCTCTTGCTTTTGCGATTGTATAGAGTCCATTGCATCGACCTTTATTTTGTTTATCCGCCAACAAGTTTGCTGCCAATAATTAAAATTGCCGGAATAACTATAAATACTGTCAAAATATAAACAGCGATATACAGTCTATTTTTTACGGCCAAGGCAGCAAGCCAGTTAGCACAGTTTAACGGTACTTCGCGCAGCATAGGTATGCCGTAGATCAGAACTACGCCGATTAAATTGTAAAACAAGTGCACAAGCGCGATTTCCATCGCAAAAACAGCATTAGCACCGGTCACGGCGGTAGCCGCTAATAAACCGGTAATACAGGTTCCAATATTTGCCCCAAGAGTAAAAGGATAAATCTGACGTAAAGAAAACACGCCAGAACCGGCCAGAGGGACGATAAGGCTGGTGGTTGTAGATGAAGACTGAACCAACACAGTCATTAATGTGCCCGAAAAAATTCCGGTCACTGGGCCGCGACCAACGGCGGAATGCAACACTTCTTTAGCGCGACCAACCATCAATACTTTCAGTAATTTTCCAATGTAGGTAATTGACGCAAAAATCAAGACCACACCAAGAATAATCGTGATCACACCGGCAAAAGTTGATGATAGAGGTGAAAGAATATCTTTAAGCAGATGAACCGGTGGCCCGACCAGCATTTTCATAAAATTAAGGCCGCTCATTGATACCGATTCGCTACCCACTAACATTTTGGCAAAAAAAGCACCTATGTGATCTAAAAGACCAAACATGATTTCAAGCGGTAAAAAAATCAGTACGCACAAAACATTAAAGAAGTCGTGCACGGTTGCAGCTGCAAAGGCGCGTCGGAACTCTTCACCTTGTTTGATGTGGCCAAGGCTGACAATAGTATTGGTGATAGTTGTGCCGATGTTGGCGCCCATTACCATAGGAATGGCGACGCTGACGGGCATGCCACCGGCAACCAAACCCACAATAATGGATGTTACGGTACTGGACGACTGAATTAACGCGGTGGTGATTGTGCCGATAACCAAGCCAGTGATTGGGTTGCTGGCGAATTCAAATAATTCTTTTGCACTGGTACCGGCTGCTTGCTTAAAACCGCCACCAATTAATGAAACTGCGACTAACAATAAGTAAACGAGAGCTGCCACCAACAACCAGTTTTGCCAGTTACGTTGGGTATACTCAGTTTGGGGTAATGACGTGGCGGAGGTATTGATTGTCATAAAATGAGATCTTTTTGAGAGATTTACGAAGTAAAACGCCTACCTCCGCTATTTTGTGTCGTTTTTGTGACAGATTTATGACGAGACTCAAAAGAAACGGGAGAATCTGTAAATTTTTCTCCAATATCGATCTTTTATTGTTTATGAGTACCAAAGTGGTGCGTTTTCTTTCAAAGTTGAGTTTTCCAGTAAACTTTATTTTACAGAATGAACGGTAAAAACAGCCGTAAAAGTACGGCAGGGTTAGTTTTTGGTTTGCTAAATAACATAAATGATATGTTTTACTGCCCGAAGATTTCAGACCGTAAAAAAAGATTTTGGCGAGGAGTCATCGAATTTCTGTGTTGTACTTTGGTGCAAAAAATCTCGAACTGAGCTGTGCTACCCAGTGCTCGCAATTGTGTTCTTGAGCTCTGAATATATACCGAGGGCGCAACCGAGGTTTAAAAAAGTAACTCCGCCCAAGGTGAGCAGAGTTACCGGTGATCATTAAAAATGAACGTAGAAATTTGCCGAAAAGTAAGACTAATTTCCGAGTTGTTCTAGCTGACGAGTGGCTGCTTGTCCTAACTCTCCGCCAACTTGCTGAACCGCAGTAAAGTTTTGGCGAGCTTCGACAATGTTACCTAAATTGGCGTTGCTCAGACCTAAGTAATAGGTCGCGTAAGCCGTTGGCAACCATTGATTACTTTGTAGCAGGTCAGACCGGGCAGCGGCGTATTCTTTTTGATTAACAGAAATAATGCCTCGGTACAGATAGGGCGCAAAGTATTCGTTGTTTAAGCTAATCGCTTTATTAAACGACGTTTTCGCGGCGGCTTCGTTTTTCAATTCGGTTTGTAACTGGCCTTTGGTCGTCCAGAACAAAGCTTCTTTAGGTTGTTTCGCAATGGCTTGTTCAACTTTTGCTAAAGCGCCTTGATAATCTTTAGCGCCCGCGAGTTTTAATGCCTCGGTGTGCAAATCGTAGGCGGGTTTATCTTTACGAATCTGGGACATAGCGCGATCAAAGGCTGCTTTGTTGCGGGTACCGTCAGACATGCTACGTGCTTTTTCTAGGTTGGCGGCAACGCGTTTTTGTGAAGGTGGATGGCTTTGAAAGAAAGCCTGTAAGGCACTGGTGTTTTGACCTTCTGAGAGCTTCACAAAGGTCTGTTGCAATTCAACCGCACCCATTGGCTCGTATCCAACACGACCCATGTAATCCATGCCATAGCGGTCGGCTTCGAGCTCTTGGCCTTGGCCATATTGGGCCGTAAAAGCCGATGCACCCAAAGCCACGCCTTGCTGAGTTAAGGCGCCATAACCATAGCTCTCACCTACGGCCTGAATTAAAGAACCTAAACCACCGAGAATGGTTGATTGGCTTTGCTGAGTGGCACCGTGTCTGGCTGCGGCGTGAACAATTTCGTGGCCCAAAACTGCTGCGAGTTGCGATTCATCTTCTAATTCGTAAAGCAGGCCCCGGTTGATGGCAATCTTGCCACCCGGCAACGCCCAAGCGTTTGGCACATCGTTATTTAAGACTACGAATTCGTAAGGCAAGTCTGGTCGATCACTAACGCGCGCCAGTTTTTGACCCACCGAAGAAATATACGCGTTGAGATTTGGGTCAACGGTGTATTCGCCACCCTGGCTTTGTTGGCTGGGAACATACTGTTGCTCGCCGATGGCAATCTCATCAGCACGAGACAACAAACTAAATTGGCTTTGTCCTGTGACAGGGTTCGTGGTACAGCCATGCAGTGCTGGCAACACCGCTATCATACCAATAGCAATACGTTTGGATAATTTCACAAGAACTTCCTCTTACTATGAATTTACGCACTGAATAATATATTGAGTAATAAAATCGGCTTAAGCTGCCGTTTAATCCATTCGGGTTGCACCTATCGACTGCAAAATAGGTCGTTTGTGCCCTGCACCCGGAGTGCCGTTATAATAACGCCAAACACCGTCTATAACCCAAGATAACGAAACATTGGCCAAATAAAATGCAAGCTCTGCAAGTAATAGAAATGTACGCCGGAACACGTCCCGACGGCGAAACCGTGGTTGAAAAGCTGCGTGTAACCATTAACGATGACGACAGCTGCCAACTAGTGACATCGCCTGCGTTTGTGCAAGGGCTGGCTAGAGGCGACACCATCAAACGCGATGGCGACTCTTTTGAGCTGGTCAAGCGCTCGGGCAATTTATGCATTCGTGTTTATGCTGAAAATGCCGAACGATTCGCCGAAGAATTAACCTCTGGTATCGAGAAGCTCGGTGGTGAACTGGATATCGAGTCACCACGACTGTTGGTGTACAGCATTCACGTGTCTTGTGGCTTTAATGCCATAGAAGACATACTGAATAAATACATTGGCGAGCATTCCGGTAGTGTTTGGCGTTACGGCAATGTCTACAGTCCAGAAGATGGCACAACGCCACTCAATTGGTGGAATGAAATTTTAAAGCCGGAATAAATCCGCTTTATTTTGCAACAAACAAGACAATGGCTTTGATATGTTAATGGTAATTTCGCCAGCAAAAACGCTGGACTATGAAACCGCACCGGTCACCAAAACCGCAACCCAACCGAGTTTTCTTGATGACAGCGAAGTGTTAATCGAAGACCTCCGTAAACTTGCGCCCCAAGATATTTCAAACCTAATGAGCATTAGCGACAAGTTAGGCGTTTTAAACTTTGATCGCTTTCAAGCGTGGTCGCAACCTTTCGATAAAATCAACGCCAAACAGGCCGTGCTGGCGTTTAAAGGCGATGTATACACAGGCTTAGAAGCCGAAACCTTTGGCAAAGAAGAATTTAGTTTTGCGCAAAAACATCTGCGAATCTTATCGGGCTTATACGGTGTATTGCGCCCACTCGATTTAATGCAAGCCTACCGACTTGAAATGGGCACCAAATTCGAAAACCAACGCGGCAAAAACCTCTACGAATTTTGGGGCGATAAAGTCACCGAGGCGCTTAATGAGCAGCTCAAGACCCTTAAAAGCCAAACGCTGGTTAACCTCGCCTCCAACGAATACTTTAAAGTGGTCAATAAAAAAGTGCTGAATGCCGACATTATTACCCCAACCTTTAAAGACTTAAAAAATGGCGAGTATAAAATTATCAGCTTTTACGCCAAAAAAGCTCGTGGCCTAATGAGCGCCTGGGCCATACGCCACGGCATTACCCAAGCACAAGATCTAAAAGGGTTTGATAGCAATGGCTACGTTTACAACGAAGGCCTAAGCAAAGGCAACACCTGGGTATTTACGCGAGATGTTGCGCAATAACAGGTCTTATTTATTTGATTATAGGAAACTCTAGATTAATCAGAGTTTCCTATAAAAATATGTATATTAATTTTGGGTAAACATCAAAAACCCAATTAAGCGAGGTAATTTGTGTCAACAGAAAAACCAATTTCTAACGCCAGCATTAATAACCGTGAACCGATTTTTAATCATCTTCAACGATTATTAACCGAAACGAAAAACCTCTTAGAAATTGGCTCTGGCACCGGCCAGCACGCGGTTTATTTTGCTGGAGAATTACCGCATCTGCGTTGGCACACCTCAGACCTTGCCGTAAATCACCCCGGCATTAACTTATGGCTGGATGAATACACCGGTAACAATATCGAACGCCCTTTCGAGCTAGACGTAAACGGCGGTTGGCCGGAATTAACAGTAGATGCCATCTACACCGCCAACACCCTTCACATAATGAGCTTTGACTCGGTAAAACAATTCTTTGCAGGCCTGCCCAACGTACTTGGCGACAACGCCCAATTAATCATCTACGGCCCGTTTAAATACAACGGCGAATTCACCACACCCAGTAACGCCAAATTTGATTTATGGCTCAAAGACCAAAACCCCGTTAGCGGCATCCGCGATATAGAAGCTATACAAGAACTCGCTGCAAAAATTGGCCTCACGTTCAAAGAAGATAACGCCATGCCTGCGAATAATCAGTTGCTGGTTTTTACTAAATAATAAATTAACAAAGGAGCCTCTGATTAACTCTGCTATGATTTAATCAGAGGGAAAAAACTGGATTCCAATCACTTCAAGATTTTAATTACATACCGTTCCTAAAATTGGTCACGTATCAATGAATCACAGGAAATTTTAGGTTAATCGGAGTCTTCTGGATTAAAAATAATTCGATGATATTAATTTATTTGTTCATTAATTTGTATTTTTCGTTTTTAATTTTTTATGATCTTGCCGAATTTTTTACAGAACCACTTTACAGCTTCGGGTGAAATATCTATTGCGTTTTCGTTATATTCGCCTGTTTCCTCGTCGTACCAAGTTATGTTATATCTACCCACGGCTTGCATAAATAAATTTTTGTTAAGTAGTCTATTAAAAACTTCTCCTGCATCTGGCGATGAAATTATTGGCAGAAAATCCAGATTGTAAATCGATACGTTTAAGTCTTCCTCAAACCAAATTTGAAGGATGTACCCATCGATATATTCAACTTTCAGTATGCCTTTTTCAATAATTACGTTGTTGGAGCTAAGGTAAGCTTCTAATTCATTCCACATATATTTTCCTCATCCTACTATCCGCACTGGAATTCGTCTCTGAGCATTATTCCATTGAATAAATAGATCAGATTCGTGCACCTCAACCCATGCTTCAATCAATCTTTTCAGTTTGTTAGGGAGTTGCTTTCCCGGTTGAAGCCATTGTCTTGTCTTGATGTCTATTCTGTAACTACTAACATCTTGCTGGTATTTTACATGAATATGCGGCGGGGCGTGATCTACATAATTGATATAGCAAACAAGTCTACCATTCATAAATGGATGAGATACTGGTGGCATAAAAGTGTCTCTAGTTTTTAATTTTTTATTAAAAAATAAATAGCGTGGGGGTCTGGATATTTGGCTTTATGCAAGATATAAGTTTTCAGATCAATCTGCGTGGGTGGGAAATGTGATCACGCAGGAGATTTACTGAAAGTTGTATCAGTAAACTTAAGAATGGATATTTTTGATTGGAATAACACGTTTTCTGGTTAAAATTATTTAACCAGAAAATAGACGGAGGTTATCTTAAGGCTTTTTATCTATATCGGCCGAATTACATTTGTTTTAGAAAGAGTTAATTTGACCATTCTTGGTTAATGTGGCCGTTCTTATAGATTCCCATTTTTTCTAAGAAAAGAATCGCTGGCTGATATTCATGTATTATTGCGGCGCTAGCAAGTGATCTAAATTTTTTTACATTAGTGATTTTTTTTGTGCGTTTATCGACGCCTTGCATACCGTAAAGAAACATGCCATGTGGGTTTCCTGACTCGGCGGAAAGCTTGAACCATTTTTCTGACGCTAATTCAGCTTTGCGACTATTTTCTAATGGATCAGGCGAATCTTGAGCTAAAATAGAGGATAAAATTGCGTAGACTATAGGGGCTTCACCTTTGCCAGTTTCTGCTTCTGGTAATGTCAGTTCAGCAATTTTTTGCATTATTTTAAGATCATCTTCATCAGCCTTATAAACGCCGAATACGTAATAAGCATCGAATTTATATCTAGGTAAGTAGTGCTCTCTAAGTGCTCTGGCGTAAATAAACTTCTCTAAAGAAGTGTTTAATTTACTTTCATCGCATAGCTCTAAAATGGCTTTGGTGTCTATACGGTCAATTGAATCTTTGCAGGTTAGTTCATCTGCTACAGTAATTGCAGATAGCAGCGAAGTAAGTGATGCCAAAACAAATGATTTCATAATATTCTTTGAATGCTTAAATTTCTTAGTGATAGATTATACGAGCTTATGGCTAACTCAACCATGATTTAATCAGTGGTTAGGTATTAAAAATTTGACTTTCAATTTCTTCTAGACTTTATCAATTGCTGCCCCTGATATTGGCGGCACATTATTTTGTCGCTGAAATCTTTAGATTAATAGACATTAATGGAAGCCACGGTTTCTTAGTTAACTTTTTGAGTCAATTGGTTCTTTTATTAAGATAATATTATCAGGGCCATGAATATCACCGATTACACACATTAAATCAGCTCCGCAATAGTCGCATGTAGTTGGCCCCTCTTCAAACTCAACTCTTGACTCACACCATGGGCATATATCGTTCATTTTCGAATTTCCTGTAATTTCTCATAAAAGGATTAGTGACCTTAATCGAAGAGTGCCTAGTGGCTGAGGATTTTTTATTGTTTTTTAATTTCTCTATTGGGTTTTTGTCTTTTCAAGTAGTTCTTTATATTGTTTGTTGTTCATGGATACTTAAAAAATTAGAATTTTAGGGAGGTCACTTTAGCCTGATATAAGAGTTATTGTGATTTGATAAGGTCTTTTGTGGAATCAACAGATGGTTCGATGTAGACAATATCTCGAACAAATAGCCACTGGTGCGAAGCTTCATTGCAAACTCTATAGCCTTTTTTTGACAAATAAACGTCTACAGAAAAATGTGAAAGATGAGGAATTATAAGAGCCAAAACAACTCCTGAAATTGCTGATCTTGATATAAGTTTCCCTTGTTTATCAGAGGCTGGTTTTCCACCCCAAAACTCTATAGCAATACCAACTCCAAGTGATAGCAAACCAATACCGACTCCAAGCATATAATATGAGCCCTTATCGAATACAATTATTGGGCCTGTTATATGCAGAAAAAGAAAAAATATCCGATAAAAAAACCACACTGTCGCGGATATTCCGCCTATTAAAAACAGTGGGGGTCCAATTGTTTTATTAAGTATTGAATATGGTTCTCTATTTTCCATTGTTGTATGGTTTTTACGTATAACATGAAATATTTATATGGATTTTTAATTATTGATATAATGCTTAAAGGGTATGTCTTAGAGTTGGTTTGGATATCTTTTGAAAAATTTTGTAATTTTCTTTAACGCAAGAATATATAAAATAACAATCACGACTACATAAATTGCTATGAAAAAAAACAATTCTATACTGCTTCCGGTGTTTCGTGTGATGAGGAATAAACCATAAAGGGCTGCGGCCCAATATATGAAACCGAGAATTTCATCAAACAAAGTGAATTTTGAAAAATAATAAAGCCATTTTTTAAAAATCATAAAATATTAGTCAGAATTTAGATCAATTCAGCGAGTGTGTTTGTGCATAGTGTTAAGAAATAAAGCTGCTGTATTATTAGCCGATTGTTTGAATGAGCTTCCAGTCAAGGTATCAACACTATAATCTTCAGAAAATATTTCTGTATCTAATAGGGTGAAAATATCTAAACATTCGTTCTTATCGAAGATAAGTTTATTGTGCTTTAACTATGTCTTTCGTGCAATCAACTGAAGGTTCGAGATAGACAATATCTCGAACAAATAGCCACTGGTGTGAAGCTTCATCACAAACTGTGTATCCTTTTCTTGCTAGATATTTATTTGCACAATAATGCATTAGCTGGGGTGTTAGGAAAATTAATACAACGCTTAATATAGCCACTTTAGTCAAAAAAGAAGACTGTTTTTTTGATAGCTTTTTATTTAACCATCCTTCCTGAACGGTAACTATTGCAAGAATTAATAAACCAATACCTACGCCAAGCATGTAAAAAGATCCTTTATCGAATACCTCTACAGGCGATAAAGGGTTAATAAATATCTCAAATGTGCGAAAGAAAAACCAATATAAAGCAGCTAATGAACTCAGTATAAAAAATATAGGTGTAAATATACGAATTCCTAATGGCGGTTTTTCTCTATCTTGCATTGACTAAAAACTCCTATATGGTGACAGGTATTTTTTTATCTTATCTCGTGACCAATTAATAACTATGGCTCGTGCGGAACCTATCGCGTAATCGATAACATTATTTATGGTGTTTGCAGCTGCGTCAGTAGCTTGTTGCTTTTTTCTATTTAGAAAGTCTGTCGCACTTTCTCCAAGTTCATCTAAACCAGCAATTACGCGATTGGTAATTCCTAACTTAGCATCTGTGTATTCTAAAAGCATCGACACACCTATTCCAACAGCAATTACAGACAATATCGGCCCAACTGCAAATGTAAAGAAACCCATTGCAGTAGCAGCACCTATGGATGCAGCGGTAGCTATGCCTACTTTCACAACGTCTGTGGCCAAAGTTCCTACTAGCTGACTTAGGGTTGTTTGGTCGGTCAGTAAATAGTCTATAACTCTGTATGCTGAAAGCAGAACGATGGTAATGATTCCACCTTGTTTGGCGGCGGCGACTGCCCCTGCTTTACCCAGCCCCATGGAAATCACTTTGGGATTCTTGATTCCGTATTTGGTCGCTGTCAATGTTGCTCTAAGTCCAGCATGTCCTTTAAGGATTATATGAGGCTTGCCGCCGTAATTTTTGATATAGACTTTTGCCCCTATACCTCCGAGATCCCCGACAAGCTTAGTCGCAGTTACTACATCATCTGCGGATGCATAATAACTAGCTCCAACACCTGCCGCGTCTTTTACTTTTGCCCAAGCTTCTTTTACTGAGGGTTTATTCCCTTTGTGCGAGGATCTTATAATGGCGTCCATTTCGTCAAATGAAATTACATAGATTTCGTGTTGATTGGACAAAATTTCGCGTTGAAGTACAGTCTTTTCTTTCTCGGTAAGCATGTGGTTGCTCTCCATTTACTGGATTACGATAAGAGTTATAAGCTTCATTTAACTTTAAATACACAAACCTAAGCATACTGAAATTGGTATGTTTATTGTGATTAAGTAGTAAATATTTTAATAAACCTGTAGCCCTAAATTTAGGTTGGTGAGGTTATGCAAAAAAATAAATTGTAAGAAAAGCCATACTAATAAGAAGTGTGATTTCAAAAGGTATTTACTGAGAGTTCTATCAGTAAACTTAAGAATGGATATTTTTTTAAGGAATAAAAAGATATTTAGATGTGTTGGTTTAACCGAATAATTTTTTAATTTTATTTTTTAGAAGTTTTTTAACGAATTGTTTGTGTAAGATTTAAGAGTAAAAACAGTATTTAACCAACATGGTCACGCACATAATAACGATTAATATTCGAATATAGAGTGGGTTTATTTTGAGTAAGGTGTGTGAGCCTATGGATGCGCCAATAATTTGTCCGATAAGCATGGTGATGCCTGCAAGCCACGCGACTTGGCCGAGGCTAATGAATATAATTAATGCGGCTATGTTGGTGACGCAGTTGAGTGGTTTGGCTAATGCGGTTGCGCTGATAAGGTTTTTGCCATTAAGTACGACTGACGATAAGGCAAAAAAAGAGCCTGTCCCAGGGCCAAAAAATCCGTCGTAAAATCCAATGACGGGTATTACGCCATTTTTATATTGGTTTTCGGTAACGCGTTTTTTATTGCTGTCGGTACTGGGTGTTGGTGCAATTAAAAAATACGTGGCGATAATAATTAATACGATAGGTATCACTACCGCAAGCGCATCGCTATTAATAAATTGCACGCCTATGCAACCAAGGCTGGATCCTATAAACGCAGTAATTAATAAGGGTTTTATTTCGGCAATGGTAACGCGACCTTTTTTAATCATTAAATAGGTTGAGGTTGCTGTTCCAATACAGCCTTGCAGTTTATTGGTGCCCAGTGCTTGCAGTGGCGGAATTCCGGCAAGAATAAGTGCAGGAAGTGCAATTAAGCCACCACCGCCTGCGAGTGTATCAATAAATCCCGCTGTGACGGCGGTAATAAATAGTAATACAAGAATATCTAGAGCAAGTGGTAGTGTTTCCAAAAAAATAAACCTTTGGTGAGTGTTGTATAAAACGAGACGATTAAAGAATTGGTTTAAATTTGTGTGGCGGAGAATACAGATTTTAAGTTTGAAAGATTATGGTTCGTCGGTAAATCTAGGTAAAAGAAACTCTAGAGTATAACGCAAGCCAAGCGCTTTTTTAGGAACATCATAAGTTGCCTTATGCCCAGTTTCATATTTGCCGTGGTTTATATTCAGGTTCTTGGTTAGTATTTCACTTAAATCATCTGCGTTAGTTAATAAATCCTCTGCGTTAGTTAATAAATCCTCATATCGCACAGCATCGTAGAACCAGTCATCTTTCATATCCTGTCGAAGATGCTTTAGCGTTTGCTTTATGTTTATTGGAAATGCTATTAGATCGTCACTCATCCTTGTGCATTTCCTGTATCGGCGTGATAACAACGATTATTATTTATCATTAGAAGATGCTTAAACACGGCATCTGTTTTCTCTTCAACCTCTTCCGGCGCAAAACTTTCAGGCAATCCAGTTTTATCATCCCAGAGAAAATCTTTGATTTTTACCTTTATCTCATCACGCGTGCTTTGCTTGGCCGCAAAGTTCTGGATGCGCTTTAATTCAGCATTAATTGCCCTGTAAAGGCCTTCTGCTACCTTCTTAATTCGATTAATTTCCATTTTGGAAAGATCTGGCTTTAACAGCAGGTCAAACAGAGCTAAAGATTCTTCGCTTAGTCCTTCTTTAACTGCTCGTTGCTCTTCTTCGCTCAGCTCATCTACCAGTTTGAGCAAGGCTTCAAACGTAGCTTCTATGGTTACGCGATCCTTCTCGTTGTTGTAGTCATTAACGATTTCTTCGTAGTGCTTTTGAAAATCCGTTCTTGTCGGATTTTGCATGAGCATTTTGAGAAGCTTTTTCTCGATGATTTCTTTTAGGCTTTGTACGGTTGTGTTTTTGGCAGGTGAGCGTTCAAATTCTTTCCTTAGCCGCTCAAAATCGATCTTGCTGATATCGTAAAGCTTGCTTGGCTCTTTTACGCCACTTGTTGGCTCGATGCTCTCTTCAATAACGGCGTGAAGCTCGCGCATGATGTCAGAGATATCTGCTTTCTCAACATCCTCTTGCAGGCTCTTGTAGATGATATTGATTGCATCGTAGGCTGATCGGTAATTGTTTATGGCTTTGATGGTTAAGCAAGCCTTGAACTTTTTGAAGACCTCGCGGCAGATAATCTCAAAGCGCTTGCGGGTTTCGTCATTCTGGTTAACGACTTCTTTTGCATCAATGATGGCTTTATTGCGCTCAAAGCCCGTTTTCTCCAGTACATCTTCCAGTCTGAATTCTTTTGCTGCCAGGAAGGCTCTTATAGCCTCGATTGTCTCCTCAAGGTCTGCCAGTAATTCCTCTTCCGGTCTCACTGGATCAAGCTCAGGAGGTGGTTGCCCATCTCCACCTTCACTGCCAGTATGACCAGCAAAGGTTGCGAGGGCTTTGCGGAGATTTTTCAAAATACCGCAATAATCAACAATAAGTCCGTTATTCTTGCCTTCGGCTACGCGGTTAGCGCGAGCAATGGCCTGCATCAAGGTATGCGCTTTCAGAGGCTTATCGAGATAGAGCGTAGACATGGTTGGCACATCAAAGCCAGTTAGCCACATGGCGCATACGATTGCGACGCGGAATGGGTGCTTTTCTTTCTTGAACGCACTCTCCATATCAATGCGCTTGCCATCCGGCGTTTCAAAGCCTTCCTTGATCAGCTTACGGTGCGGTGTAATATCCAGCTCCCACTTGCGGAACTTATCAACCTCGCCTTGCTCTTCACTGACCACCACAGCCATGATGGTTTCGCGCATCCAGGCAAGTTTGCGCTCCATATCCGTTCTTTGTTCATGGGGAAGGGGTTCATGAGACAGTGCTTGCTCATCTGCAAGCTTGCCCAGTTCTTTTTCAAGCTCTGCTATTTTAGCCTGCCACTTCTCAAGGATAATCTGCTGCATTCGAACGCAAGCAATCTTGTCGATGCAAACTAGCATCGCCTTACCGTTTTGACCGCCTACGCTGTAATGATCAACAAAGTCTTCGGCAATCTGTTCCAAGCGGCTTTGCGCAGTCATGATGTGGTAATCGCGTTTTAGCTCCCGCTCCAGTCTCTCGGACACATCCTGATCTTCAATTTCGATCTCTTCCAGCTTGGCTGCAATCTTTTCATTGAGGTCGTTGGTAGCAATACCAAGCTTTTCGCCCCTCGCATCGTAGTACAAAGGAACGGTGGCTTTATCTTCAACAGCGCGTTGGAAGTCATAGGTGGAGATATAATCCCCGAAGACGCGGCGAGTGATTTCATCATCTTTGAAAAGCGGGGTTCCGGTAAAACCGATATAGCTCGCATTTGGCAGCGCATTTCTGAGGTTCAATGACAAGCGGCCATATTGGGTGCGGTGCGCCTCATCTGTAATAACAATAATGTCGTTTCGGTCAGAATAAGGATCATTAGGATCAACATCCTTATTGAATTTCTGTACCAACGTGAAGACATAGGCTTTATGCTGGTTTAAGAGTTGCTGCAAATGATCACCGGATGCGGCGCGGCATGGGTCTTGATCATTATCGACAAGGCCGCACCCTGCGAAGGTGTTATAGATTTGCCCATCTAAGTCTTCACGGTCGGTACAAATCAGGAAAGTAAAATTACCACCGAGCTTGCGATGAATCTTACGGGCAAAGAAAACGATAGAATAGGATTTACCCGAACCTTGGGTATGCCAGAATACCCCAAGCTTACCTTTACGCTCCTCTCGGTTTTTCACTGCTTCTATAGCGCGGTTGACGCCCAAGAACTGGTGGTTACGAGCAACAATCTTGACCAGTTTCCCTTTGCTCTCGTCAAAGAGAGTGTAGTTCTCAAAGAGATCAATAAAATCGCGCTTGTTACAGATACCTTTGAGCAAGGTCTCCATATCCACCACACCAGGATCATCTTCAGCCAAGCGCTTCCAGTCATTAAAATGTTCGAATTTGCTGGAGATCGAACCAATCTTGGCATCCACACCATTTCCCAATATCACAAAGGCGTTATGGTGGAAGAGATGAGGTACGGTGTCTTTGTAATCAGAAAGATTTTGCTCGTAAGCATGACGGATGTCTTTGTGAATGGTCTTGCACTCGATAAACATCAGAGGAAGGCCATTTACAAAACCAACGATGTCAGCGCGGCGGCGGTAAATATCACCGCGCACCCATAACTCTCGAACGCAAAGGAAGTGATTGTTTTCAGGATTATCAAAGTCGAATACTTTCAGGCGCTTTTTCTCAAGCTCGCCTTTGGCGTTGCGGTATTGCACCTGAACACCACTTTTAATCAGCTCATATTGCTCAAAATTGATTTGCAGAGTGTTTTCGGTAACAGGTGCTTCGGTGATCTGGCGCAGCGCATCTTGATAGGCGGCATCCGGCAAGCCGGGATTAAGCTTAACCAGTGCCTCACCCAAATAGCGGATTAGTACAACCTCTTTATCGGACTCCCTGCCAAGCGTGCCTTCTTTGCCAAAGGTCTCGTTGTTATAGGCGTAGATACTTTCCCAGCCTAACTGCTCCTCCAGATAGTCGGCAGTCGTCGCTTGAACCAGCGTATCTTCATTAAGCGGAGCCATCATACGGCAATCTCTCCGCCAATGAGTTTAGGAAGGAGGAGATTACGGGCTTTTTGTAAATACACAATTTGTCTTTGTAAGTTCTCTATCTGGGAATATATTGCTTCAGTCACCTCTCCAAATTCATCTAAAATCAATTTCGAAGGTACTATGACCTTTTCTTTTCCGAGAGCCTTTGCAGATAGAAAGGGAACTGCGGCTCCACCTGAGATGCTCCCAAAATCAAGGGATTTAAGTTTCATATAAAGATAGAAGCTATTGGCTTTATCTTTATTAGGGATAGCTCCCATCATATTATTATCGATAAGGGTATTCTGAGAAATTAATCTAACTCGATTCTTCTTGAGCGCCTCTCCAATTTTGGCAAAAACAATAGCGCCAGCAGCAAAAGCTTTTCCGCGAAAAGAAGAGCATTCATCTTCCGTTACCCAGTTATCTGCCTCAATAATATATATTTTATTTCCAGGGCTATTCATATCTCTCACCTTGATAAAGGGAATTTCTCCTTCATCACGGCCCTGATACTCAAGTTTAAAAGTTCCTCCGGCTCGAAAATGGCATAATTCACTAAGCTCCTCCAATTTCCATCCCTCCGGTATGCCATCAATGACTTTGATATGTTCATGACCAGGGAAGCGGAAACGCACAAACCATTCCTTGTAAAGCTGTCGCGCAGAATCCTCTAGCAACTCAATCCGCCGCTTGTTGTTTTCGATGAGGTCATCGTAATTATTTAAATGCTTAACTATTTCTTCTTGTGTTGATTCCGGTGGCAATGAAATTTCATATGCTTTTATTTGTTTCCCGCTTATATGCGGTACATTTGTACCGCCCATAATGTTTTTGATGTAGTCCGAAAAATGCTTGGAACTGACTATGTATCGCAGGTAATCAGTTAAAAGCCCATTTTGTCCTCTCATTCTTGCGACTCGCTGTACTAACAAAGCCCTTGGATCATTCGGTTTGATCCAAGAATATTTGAGGCCAGCGGTAACCCAGGGGCGGTCCATCGCTAAAATAACATCCCCTTCTTCAAGCCAGTATTGTGAGTATTTTTCAACATCATTTTGGGGCCAATATTTGGATTTATTCCAATCAATATATCCTTGCGAAATGTTATCCCCTTTAACCAACGGAATATCTACTTCATTTTCAGTGAAATTCGCGCTCTTAAAGGCAGGGCCGCTTATCAAATCGAGATGTTTTTCTAGCGCAACTTTCGCCCAGCTCATATGCCCAACTCCTCAAAGCTCTTCTGGATTTGGGCAGCAAGCAAGGATGCTTCTTCATTCAATCCTTTTAGCTCAATGTGAATATCGCGCAGTGTTTCTTCAAAATCGAAATCTTCATCATCTTCTTCAGGCGCAACTCCAACATATCGCCCTGGTGTTAGACTCCAGTCATTGGCTTTTATTTCTTCGATGTCCACCAGCTTCACCAAGCCCTCAACATCAGCAAGCTCCGCATCAGGAAAACGCTCCTGTAGCCAATGTGCTTGCTTGAAGAAGTAGCGGATCAGCTTTAACTGCTCGACCGCTTCTTTACGCTGTTCATCTAACTCTTTAAGCAGTTTATTCAGGCCTTTTTCACCGCTTTCCTTGGCTTGCTTTTCAACGAATTTATAAAGCTGGTCAATCTGCTTAATCAGGTCTCGGCCGGTTTCTGCCAGTGGTTCAATAAGATCAGAAGCTTTATGAAGCCCTGTATTATCACTCGGCAATCCTTCCCATTTACCGGTGATTTTCTCGTTCTTGGTGGTAAAGTTTTTAACGTCATCACACAGCGTTTCAAACGCGCTCCTGATCGTAGTTATAGCCACGTCATCGACTTCTTTAAACTTGCCAATCACACCATCGACATCACCAATAAACTTTTCAAGCACAGAAACTGAGTTGTCGGTTTCATCGAGCGAACGACGTTGATAGCTCTCGACCAGCTCCAAGAAGCGCTCACTCTGGCCACGATAGAGCCAGACAATAGAGGTCAGATTGGCTAGTTGCTCAGGCGAGAAGTCGTAAATCTTTCGTGTTACTTTGCGGAAGACATAGCGAGCATCAAGCATCAACACCTTGTCTTTCATCCGCTCTGCCTTGTTCTTGTTGAAGAACCAAAGCTCGCAAGGCACCGAGCGGGTATAGAAGAAGTTAGAGCGGATGGAGACCATTGCACCGACATGACCACTCTCAACCAGCTTTCGGCGCACTTCTGCTTCCTGCCCTCCGGCACTGGAAGCCTGCGAAGACATAACAAAACCTGCGCGGCCTTTCTTGCTTAGGTAGCTATAAAAGTAAGAAATCCAGAGGTAGTTACCATTGGAAACCGCGCCTTTCTTATTTACCCCTGGCAGACCAAACGGCAAGCGCGGGTCGTTTTTGATCTTCTCCGCATCCACGTCATCGACGTTGAACGGGGGATTGGCCATGACGAAGTTGGCTTTGCCGAGAAAGTCATGCGGGTCTTCATAGTAGGAAATGGCTTTCTGGATTTTCCCTTCCAGCCCATGCACGGCCAAGTTCATCTTGGCAAGGCGGATGGTGGTCGGATTTTTCTCTGCGCCATAAAAGGTAGCCACATCTTGCGGATTCTTGTGCATCTTCTCGATGAAGTGGGCACTTTGCACGAACATACCACCAGAACCGCAAGCGGGGTCGATAACCGAACCATGATCAGGTTCGATAAAGTTCACAATCATCTGAACAAGCGAAACTGGCGTGAAGAATTCACCGCCATCATGGGCGCTTTGGTTGGCAAACTGCGTTAGGAAATATTCGTAGATACGGCCAAAAATATCGCCAGTTGCCTTTTTAAGGGCAGGATCGTTAAAGGTGCGCAGCAGATTACCAAGCACGTCATTGTCCAGCTCTTGGTATTCGCTCTTGGGCAACACGCCTTTGAGGGTTTCGTAGTCTTCTTCAATGGCCTCCATCGCGTCAATGATGGCCTGGGCGCGATCATCGCCCTCAGTCAGATTGACCAGATGATCGAATTGGGCTTTTTCCTGAAGGAATATAGCGCCCTTACTGGAAAAGTCTTCCTTGGTGAGAGGTCGGGTTACACCGCCTCGGGATGGCAATGAAGCTTCAATTTCCGGCTTTACCACCAGAAAACGGCTATAGGCATGGCGAAGGAAGATTAGCCCCATCACGGGCATGAAGTATTCGTTGCTGGCGTAGTTGCTGTTGGCGCGAAGGTTGTCGGCGCTGCCCCACAGTCGTTTCTCTATTGCTTCTATATTCTCTAGCTGAGCCATTCGGCTGTTACTCCGTTTCTTTCTTCTTCTGTTCTTCAATCCAGCGATCAATATCTTCCCGCTTGAATCGCCAGCTACCACCCACCTTGAAACCAGGCAATTTGCCCTCAGCGGTCAATTTGTAGGCTGTCTTTTCAGCGAGCTTTAAGTACGCCGCGACCTCTTTTAAGGTCAAAATTTGATCATTCATAGCATCTTTCGTCTCCATGCTACAGGAGAGAATGTGGGAAAATCGGGGAATTGTAACCGGAGATATGAACACCAGCGATCTTTTCACCATAGCACCCAAGGGCTTCCCTCGGTCGTCATCCACTGGCGAAACAGGGGTCGGGATTGGCAGATATTTGCTTCTGTAATATCTGCATTCACACCGCTCCTGGGCAAATCGTCTTGCTTGATACTCGTCCTGAGAATTGATCCGTCTGCTCGCCGCTTTCCAGGAAGTCAATCGCGCTTTATGTGCAGGCGGCTTATGTCGTAGAGAGCGGAAGTAAGTCTCTGCTTGGCACGGCTACCCAAATAAGATTCGTGTCGATAATGGTCCCCAATTTACGTCAACAGAATTTATGGAGTGGGCGAACCGCCATCACATAAAAATTGTTTACATAAAGCCAGGCTGTCCCTATCAAAACGCATACATTGAACGTTTTAATCTCACCTATCGTTCTGAAATTCTTGATCTGTATCCGTTTAACAATTTAAACGAAGTGATTGGTGTGACAGAAGACTGGATCAAGCTCTACAACACAGAACGACCTCATGATTCTTTAAACAATATGACGCCAACGGAATACAGATTGTCTGCATAACAATCTACGAATGAGTTGTGTTAGAAGGGGGTATTTACAGTCTCTCGGTAAATGTAGGTAAAAGAAACTCTGGGTTAATCAGAGTTTCTTATGCGCAGAGTTTCCTTTAGTTTTTATAAACCTCACCGCCTTTCATGACGAACTCAACGTGTGCTAGCAGAGATACATCATCCAAAGGGTTGCCGCTAACGGCAATAATGTCGGCGAATTTACCGTTTTCTAGGCTACCCAATTGCGACTCTTTACCCAACAACTTCGCGCCATTAATGGTGGCGGCTTGCAGAGCTTGTAAGGGTGTCATACCAAATTGCACCATGCGCGACAGTTGTTTGGGATTATCACCGTGCGGATAGATAGACGCGTCTGTACCCATAACCATGGGAATGCCCGCTTTTACCGCCTGGGTAAAACTGTCGCGTTGACGTTTGCCAACCACGCGTTCTTTATCAAGACTTTCTTGCAGAATTCCTGCTTTCTCGCCTTCCGATAAAATAAATTCGGTGACGTAAATATCCATACTAAAAACGGTGTGGTGTTTTTTGGCGAGTTTAATGGCTTCGTCATCTAAAAAGCTGGCGTGTTCGACGGAATCCACCCCGGCTTTAATGGCCGATTTAATGCCGTCGGTACCGTGGGCATGAGCTGCGACCGTTAATCCGCGACGATGCGCTTCATCGACAATGGCTTGCATTTCTTCTAGGGTGTATTGCTGAACGCCGACTTTGGTGCCTTTAGAAAGTACACCACCGGTTGCACAAAACTTTATAAGATCCGCGCCGTATTTGATGTTTTCACGAACCTTCTCGCGCACACTCCAAGGGCCATCGGCAACGCCTTCGGCTTTTTGATGGTACTGCTGCGGTAATAAATTGTTGTCGCAGTGGCCGCCGGTAATGCCTAGCGGTGGGCCGGATACAAACAAGCGCGGGCCGGGAATTAATCCCTCGTTAATGGCATTGCGCAGGTCAACATCAATAAAACCTGCTGCACCCACGTTGCGAATGGTGGTAATACCTGCCATCAATGTCGTTTCGGCGTTTTTTACGCCTAAGATTGCCGATTTACCGGGTGTAACCAACAAGCGATTGTAACCGTGGATTTCATGGCTACCGGTGATGTGGGTGTGCATATCCATCAAACCCGGCAAGAGTGTTTTACCGGCTAGGTTAATGTGAGTTGCGTCGGCGGGAATGGCTTGCTGAGCCGTGGTGGTAACGTCGGTAATGGTTTCACCATCGACGATGATCAGTGGCGATTGAATAATTTTGCCGCCGATAACATCAATCATGGCATCGGCTGTGATTGCTGTTTTGGCTAAAGTACTGTGGCTTAATGCTGCAAGAACTGCTGCGCCAGCGAGGTAAAGGCTTTGGCGTAATACCTTAAAGGATTGTCGACATTGAACAGCTAGTTGCATTCGTTCACTCCAAATTCTTTCTATTTTTTAAGATGCATTA
Organism: Sessilibacter sp. MAH1; assembly: GCF_054658315.1. Taxonomy (NCBI): domain Bacteria; kingdom Pseudomonadati; phylum Pseudomonadota; class Gammaproteobacteria; order Cellvibrionales; family Cellvibrionaceae; genus Sessilibacter; species Sessilibacter sp. MAH1. The sequence goes on along the minus strand of NZ_BAAGIC010000005.1, from coordinate 135,984 downwards.
ACAACGCGGAACGGTTATTAACGTGATTGCTTAAAGAGACGAACAATTTAGCGAACTACACCGAGGATTACTTTGATTAAATCAGCAGTGAGTTAACTAGAGATTTAAAAGCTTAAATAACCTTGGCTAACGGCGTAGCGAATTAACATGGCGGTGCACATAAAAACAATTAAAGCCCGAATATAAACGGCTTTAATGCTGACTAAAAAATGCGAACCCAACCAAGAGCCAATAACTTGCCCAACAATCATTAATGCTCCAATTATCCAAACGACTTTTCCTAAACTGATAAAAATAATTAACGAGGCAAAGTTGCTGGCAAAATTTAAAGGCTTAGCCATCATGCTGGCTTTCACTAAATCTTTTCCGGCACCAAGCACATTGGCAAGCGCAAAAAAAGAACCCGTACCCGGGCCAAAAAATCCGTCGTAAAAACCAATGCTGGGAATAACGCCGTTTTTATAGGATTTTAGAGAAATTTTAGGTTCTGTTGTTTGTTGCGGTGTGGGCGAAATTAAAAAATAAATGGCAATTAAAAATAAAACGATGGGAATAATAAACGAGAGCGATTTTGCATTGATGAATTGAATGGCAATGGCACCAATAAGGGCGCCTAAAAAAGCAGTAATAATAAGTGGTTTTGTCTCGCGCCAATCGAGCTTGCCTTTACGAATTAACAACCACGTTGATGTCGCTAGGCCAACAGTGCCTTGAAGCTTGTTGGTGCCCATGGCAACCAACGGTGGTAAACCAAATAAAAATAACGCCGGTAAGCTGATTAGGCCACCGCCACCTGCAAGAGTGTTGATAAATCCCGAGACTAACGCCGAAACAAACAGCAGTAATACGCCATCAAGAGGAAGGGCCAGTACATCCACGTAAATACATCCAATCAAAAAGTTTGTGGATTATACCGTGGTATAAATGGATTTGATGCCTGAGAGTTTAACGTATTTATTCTCGATTGTTGGCGAGGCGTTAGAGGGTTCCTGAATAACAATTTCCTATAGGAACTTCTGATTAACTCATCCATGATTTAATCAGAAGACAGAAATTGAAAATGCGATTTCCAATTTCTTCACAATTTCAATCACTTACCGTTCTTGAAATTGGCGACACATCCTTGTGTCGCGAGAAACCCTGGTTAATCAGAGTTTCCTATAGAAAATTGCCTGTTAGTAGATTGGTAAATGTAAGCACTTTTTAAAAGCTGGTTTTAAAAGACTCGCATAAAAAATATCAGCAATAAAACATATCAGCAATAAAACATCGCACTATTCTTGTGGAGATACTGTTAGGGAAAAAGTCATGTTGGATAGTGATCAACAATACGCGTTTCGCCAAATTGCGTTTGCAGCGCTTTTGCGCGAGCCGCCTGAGCATCGCCTTCTTTCACGTTCTGTGTTCTTTCAAAGCAGCGTTTAATTAATGCTGCGTCGCGTTGCGTTACTGCGCCGTCGTATTGTTCTAAAAGCACTTGCACAAGGTTGAGGTTTAAGCCCGGATGGTTGGGAAATATCGCCAGCGCCTCTTGGAAGACGCGCGTGGCTTGGCGATAGTCTTTATTTTGATAAGCGCTGATCCCCAATTTGGTCAGCGAGGCAACTTTTTCTTTGGAGCCTTGGGTAACCGGTGTGGCTGCGGCGCGCTCTATTTTTGCCAACACTTTAGACTCACCGGCAAACTCCGCGGCCATGGCATGAAGATGATCTTCGGCCTCTTCGGTTTCACCGGCGTCTTGCAAGGCTTGCACGTAATCAAGATGACAATCGGCGTCGTCGGATGCGTTGTGGCGAAACAGTTGTCGGGCTTCGTGATTGCTTTTCTCAGCCGTTGGTTTGTTCATTGCCTGCTCTAAACTCGATAAAATCAGGCCGCCTTTGAGCTGTACATCAAGATCATCGGGATTGTCTTTGAGTTTACGAGTGAGAATTTTGCGCGCCTTTTCGGCTTGTTCGTAAGACTCCTTTGTGGATGAGTCGCGGGCCCAATGGGCGGCTTTGCGAGCAAAGTTATACACGTCCGATTCGTCTTCGTGAATACTGTTCATGCCCCACTTAATGGCGTGCTGAAAACTTCGTGTGCTGGTTTTGACGTCGCCGTTGGCTTCGGCGATTTCGGCCAATTTACGATGTCGCAACACCGATTTTGGCGACAACTTACAAGCATGTTCGATTTCTTCTTGGGCTTTATCGATATCCGAGCGCGACAAATGTACCCGAGCTAACAGGTCTCGGGCCTCAACGTAGCGTTGATCGTGGGCGAGCACTTTTTGCAGAATAATTTCCGCTTGATCCATGGCGCCAAGCTCAACCAAGGTTTCGGCTAAACCCAGCATGGCCCAAGGCAGCGGTCGCTGTTCAACAATGCTTTCGTAGTGCTCGCGGGATTTATGCAGTTCACCCAGTAAGAATAAAATCCGGCCTTTGATGCGCTCTATTTCAAACGCAAACTTAGCACCGCTGGCGAGCATTTTTTCGCAGACTTCAATGGCTTCGCGGTAGTTTTTTTCGGCGAAGAGTTTTTTGATCGGCAGTAAGGCTTCGTGTTTGATCAAGACTCGATCGAGCCTCAGGCAAAATTGCTTGGGCGTAAAGGGTTTGGCAACGTAGTCATCCGGCTGGCTTTCTATGGCGCCGAGCACCATTTCGCGAGAGGTTTCTGCGGTGATCATGACAAACAGGCCCACGGGAGTGAGCAGCTTTTTAGCGCGCAGCGCTTCAAGCAATTGCTGGCCATCTTGGCTGCGGCCCAGATTGTAGTCGCAGATGATCAAGCTATATGGACGGGATCTACACATCGACATCGCCTCCTGCGCGTTAGCGGCGGTATCGATTCTGGCGATGCCTTGAGTACTGATCATGCGCTTCATGGCGCCGCGCATTTCGGGCATGTCGTCAACAATTAAGCAGTTGTGACGCTCATAGAGCTTAATCAGTTCGAGTTTGGTTATTAGGGTCAAAGCGGTCTCTGGGTCAATTGCGTCTAACTAAAGAAGATTCCCATTAATTAAGAATCTTCTAGAAGTTTAGATGAAATTGATCGCTTAGCTTTTATTCCTGTTTGAAAGGTAGCATTTCTGTGGTTTCTGCCATGTATTGCTCAATGCCTGGCTTTTCGCGTCGTAAAAAATCGCGAATGGCTTCGTCGAATCGACTGTCTGCCAACCAGTGATTTGACCAGGTGGCGGTTGGTGTAAAGCCGCGCTGGATCTTGTGTTCGCCCTGTGCACCGGGATCAAAACATTGAATGCCCTGCTCTATGGCGTATTCGATACCTTGGTAGTAGCAGGCTTCAAAGTGCAGCGAATCGTACTCATCGCGACACCCCCAATAGCGACCAAAAAGATGCGTGCTACTTTTAAAACACAAAGCCGCCGCGACCAGTTTGTCGTTGGTGTAGGCTTGAACCATCATCAGGTTTTCGGGCATGGTTCTACCCAGAGTTTGAAAGAAATCTCCGGTTAGATAGCCATCATGGCCGCTGCGTTTTAGATAGGTAAGGCGGTAGAACTCGTAGAATTTGCGCCATTGCGCTTCGGTAATGTCTCTGCCTTCACAGCGTATCAAGGTGACGTTTTGAGACTCAACCTTCTGGCGCTCTTTTTTAAGGTTTTTACGCTTACGGCTGGCAAATGTCGCTAAAAAGTCGTCAAAATCTCTGAAATCTTGATTATACCAATGAAACTGGCAGCCTTGGCGCAAGGCAAATCCCGACTGCTCTAAATGGCTTGCCGCCTTGATATCACTGAACAAACAATGCCACGACGACGCGCCTATTTTTGCAGCCTGGTCGGTGATCACTTCTGCCATTTGAGTCATTAACGTTTGTTGCTGTTGTTCGTCGAGATGATTGGCAAAGCAAAAACGTGGGCCGGTAGCCGGTGTAAAAGGAATAGCACTTAACAGCTTTGGATAGTAATGCAGGCCGTTGCGGTGGTAGGCGTCGGCCCATGCCCAATCAAATACGTATTCGCCATAGGAATGGCCTTTAACAAACAGTGGCAGCAAAGCGATCAGTTGATCTCCTTGGTAAACCGTTAGGTGAAAAGGTTGCCAGCCGGATTCGGCGGTGGTTGCGCCACTGCTTTCTAAGGCGTGTAAGAATTCATGTCTTAAAAATGGATAATCACCACCGGCGACGCGATTCCAGTCGTTGGCGTCAACATCGGTAACACTGGTTACAAACTTAAAATCCATACAAATTATCCAAGCGCAGGTTCGATGTGATACTGGGTTTAACGCTGCGAGCGTTAATGCCATTTTCGCGAGTTGCGAAAGCTATGCCGTAGGGCTTATCAAACTAGAACTGGGACGAGAGTTCAACCGATAGTTGCAAAACACTGTTTTCGAAATTGTGTTTTCGAAATTGTGTTTTCAAAACTGTGCTTTCTGAAATCCAGAGTCGGTACGACTTCTGAAATTAACGATGTTATTCGCTATCGTTTAACGATGACGGGCGGTGTTCTTGAACGACGCGATCCAGACGGAAGCTACAGGTAAATGTGCTGCCGTGGTTGATTCGACTGGTAATTTCAAGAAGGGCTTGGTGACGTGATAATACGTGCTTAACAATGGCCAGCCCTAAACCGGTGCCGCCGGTGTCTAGGCTGCGGCTGGCGTCAACGCGATAAAAGCGTTCGGTAAGTCTGGGAATGTGGCGCGCTTCAATACCTATGCCGTGGTCTTCAATGGCGATATGACCGCCGCCTTCATCAACGTAAGCGTGCAGAATGATTTGGCTTTTGGCCGGTGAATAACGCACGGCGTTGTACACCAAGTTAGAAATACAACTGCGTAGCTCTTCGATAACGCCAATCAACAAAAAGTCTTCGTCGGCGTCGATTTCAAACTGATGAGCCTTGTCGCCACTGAGGTCTTGGGCGTCGTGGACGATGCTTTGCAGCAAATCGGCGACGTTAATTTTTGTCTCTCGCAGGCTGCTGTCGTCGGTTTCAAGGCGTGTCAAAGTCAGCAGATCTTCAATGATCAAGGTCATGCGTTTCGATTGCTGTTCCATTTGGCTGATGGCTTTTTGCCAAACACCGGGCAGCGAATCGGCATTATCGGCCATGGTTTCTAAGTAACCCCGCACCACTGTCAGCGGTGTACGCAGTTCGTGAGAAACGTTACCGATAAAGTCTTTGCGCATTTGTTCAAGCTTTTGCAGCCGTGAAATATCGCGCACCACCATCAGGTAGTCGCCTTGGCCGTAGCGGTTGATTTGAAAACTTAAGAATTGATCGCTATCGGTGGCCGACGGCATGGTTAGCGGTTCTGAGTAATCTTCGGCTTCGAGGTAGCGCACAAAGCGCGGCGAGCGCAGGTAGTTAACGATGGGTTTGCCGTGATCGCCCGGTTGTAGGCCGATCAGTCGCCGGGCACTTTGGTTCCACCATTGAATGGACGCTTGGTCGTCTAAAATAATCACCGCGTCCTTGAGTGCGGCGGTAGTTTCTTGCACCCGAAGAATCAGTGATTGTAAGCGGTGCTTTTCTTTGTTGTGCCTTTCGCGATTGTTGGAGACCTGGTAATAAACCTCCTCCCAAAAGCCGGTGGCATTGGGCACCTGGCCGATACTGCGAGTGGTTAGCCAACGCTCAAGCTTGCGCATGTTGTACAGCGTCCAAGCGCCGTACAACACATTGGCCAGCAATAAGGTATACAGTGGATAACCAATGACGAGACCAAGTACAGCCGCAACTGCGATAGCGACTAAAAATTGCCGAAATTCAGATACAAAGCCACGATGCACGAGTGATCTCGAGTGATAGGTTTACGACATTAAAGCTCAAGTATAAGCGATTTATCTTAAGCTTTTTCGGTGACTTTGATGGAAAAACGGTAACCGGTGCCACGCACGGTTTGAATAAAGCGGTCGTGGTCGTCTTGAGTTAAGGCTTTACGCAGGCGACGAATGTGAACGTCAACGGTGCGTTCTTCCACATAGACGTTGCCGCCCCAAACGTGGTCAAGCAGTTGGCCGCGAGTGTACACACGTTCTTGGTGGGTTAAGAAGAACTCCAGCAAGCGGTATTCGGTTGGACCCATATCGATGGGTTTCTCGTTGATGGTAACGCGGTGGCTTACCGGGTCGAGTACTAGGCCTTCGACCGAAATTGGGCCACTGGTAGAGGCAGAGTCGGTGCGACGTAAAACTGCTTTTAAGCGAGCGACCAGCTCTCTGGGTGAGAAGGGCTTGGTGATGTAGTCATCAGCGCCGACTTCTAAACCTTGTACCTTGTTGTCTTCCTCGCCTTTAGCGGTAAGCATGATGATTGGAATTTGCGAAGTAACCTCATCGCGCTTGAGGCGACGAGCTAATTCGATACCGCTGGTGCCAGGTAACATCCAATCGAGCAGAATCAAATCTGGCTTTTCATCCACAATCAGGGTGTGTGCCGTCTGCGCATCCATGGCTTCAAGGCATTTATAATCCGCCATTTCAAGTGCTACACGCAGCATATCTCGAATGGAGGATTCATCGTCTACGATCAAAATTGTTTTATCGGCCATGGTTGCACACCGGAATTGTGAATTTAAGGAGGCGTTTTAAGCTGGGTGCATTTAATAAAGGTTTTGTTTCGCTTTTATGACAATCATAGCAATTGGTTGTGATAAATCTGTAATTTGTGTGAAACACACAGGTATATTGGCGAAAACTGTCTAATGAGTTAGTAATTGCCGCAGAATTCATAAGGTTTAGGGCATAAAAATCGTAATGCTTAGATGCCTAAATTTTTAAATGCCTAAATTTTTAAATGCCTAAATTTTTAAATGCTTAAAGCAAATAATCAGCCGCGATCGCCACGAATAAAACCACACCCACCCACTGATTATTCTTAAACGCCTTGAAACATTGCTCCCGCTCGCGATTGCGAATCAAATATTGCTGATACACAAACAAACCCGCGCAAATGGCCACGCCAATGGAATAAATCCAACCCAATTTGGCGTTATCACCGATCAGTATCATGCCGAATAGCGTCAGCACTTGTAGACACCCAGTAATAACCTTGTCCATATCGCCAAACAATACCGCGGTGGATTTCACGCCAATTTTTAAGTCGTCATCGCGATCGACCATGGCGTAGAAGGTATCGTAGGCAATCACCCAGAGCAGATTGGTAAAGTAAATGACCCAAGCGGTTTTTGGCAACGTGTTGGTTTCAGCCGTAAATACCATGGGAATTCCCCAAGAGAATGCAGCACCTAATACGACCTGTGGCATATGCGTGTAGCGCTTGGCAAATGGATAAGCACTGGCGAGTAGTAATGCCGCAAATGACAGCGCAATGGTTTGCCAATTGGTCAGAATCACTAACGCAAAGGCCAAAGCACACAAGGCTATAAAAAGGAACAGTGCATTGCCTTCCGATAGTCTTCCAGCCGCCAGCGGACGTTGGTTGGTACGCTTAACCTTGCCATCAAAGTTGCGGTCGGCGTAATCGTTGATAACGCATCCGGCGGAGCGCATCACAAAGACGCCGAGGGTAAAAATAATTAGGGTGCTGACGCTGGGCTCGCCTTCTGAAGCAATCCAAAGCGCCCAATAAACCGGCCAGAGCAACAATAGACTGCCCACCGGTTTATCCATTCGCATCAATTTTAGGTAGTCGTTCCAGTCGCCGGATTTTGGGGTTACGTATTTCTCAAGATTCATTAATGGCTCGACAAACTTCTTTGGCTATAACTCAAATCGTTAAAATTTGGCTTAAAAACAGGTGGTAAATCAATTTGGCTGCGATCTTACGGCCTTAGCGGCTTGATAAAGCCATAATTTCGACTAAAAAGAAAGCCAGAGGTGTTTAAAGTGCGCGACAAAGCGAGTTATTTAGTTAGGGATTTCTTAACTTGTTTTGAGCGTTGCTGTGGTTTTGAAGAAAGATTTAACAATTACAACAACAGAGAAATCATTCGCCATGCATAAAACTGAATTGGTCAACGCCGTCGCCGAAAGTGCCAACATCACCAAAGAAAAGGCACATGACATCATTTCCACCATTCTCGATGAAATCACCAACGCATTAAGTCGCAACGAGTCGGTTAATATTTTGGGTTTTGGATCGTTTAATCCCAAAACACGAGCCGCTCGCACTGGGCGCAGTCCTGCGACCGGTGAGCCAATCGAAATCACCGCCAGTAACAGCGTGTCTTTTAAGCCCGGAAAACAATTGAAAGATCTAGTCAATCAAGCATCTTCATAGCCGTTCGCGAGTTTTCTTTGCAAAGATCGACGCCACAAAAAAGCCCTCAGATGAGGGCTTTTGGTTATTTGCAAACTGCGATTAATGGCTGAGTTCGTTGGCGATGGTTTCTAGCTCTAGGGCGGATTCAATAATGTTATCGAGGGTTTCGTCTAAATCGGTTTGAGTCAAATGCACGCGGGCGAGCATTTCTGGCGACAGTGGCTGTTTGGGGCCGTCCGCTAAGCCTCTTAAGCACAAGATGCGATGGGAGATGTACAAAAGATTGGCGTAGATGGCGTGCTCACCGTCGTAATCGGGGTTGTCTTGGTGACGTAATGCGGTTACAACCTCCTGCGGCATATTCCACAAATCCATCAACCAAGAGCTTAATTGCTGGCGACTGACGCCAATTTGCTGCTTTTCTACCACCGAGTCATCTACGTGCGGATTGGCATCCCACGATTTGCATAGGCGGTCGAAATACGGTGGAAAGACGTCGGCAATAATCAAATAACCGAAGTTATGAAGTAAGCCAGAAAGATACGCTAGACCAAAACCGGGGCGATGTGGTCGGTCAATGGCCGTGACTAACCCTTCCATGGTGGCGGCCATATAAACCGCGGTGCGCCAGTAGGTTTGTGAGCCGTGTGGGCCTCTGGGAGGAATATCAAGAGTTCGACTCAGAGCAATTCCCAGAGCGAGATTGAGCACCATGTCGAAGCCTAAAACGCGCACTATAGCATCGTGAATTGAGCGAATTTTTCCGGGAGCCGAGTAATAAGGCGATGATGCCCAGCTAACGACTTGCGCGGCGAGGCTGGGGTCGGTTTCAACAATAGACGACAGGTCGCTGATGTCTGCATCCGGGTCTACCCTTAATTTGATGATGCGCTGGGCAGTTTCTGGTAGCGGCGGCATCTCAAGGGTGTCTTCAAGGCGCTGTTTGATGCGAAGTGCGGTGAATTTAGAGACTGACTGCTTAATGTCGGCCACGTCGTTATCGGTGGACATCAAGCCCTGCTCAATTTGAGCAATAGGAATGGCGATATCTAAGCTCGAAGCCTTGTGGGCCATCAACTGATCGAGAGCTTCGTTATCGATCTCAAGCAAATGTGGCGACTTACCGGCGTCCAACAAGATAGGTTCTTGAGCTTTGGTAAGGCGCTCATCAATGACCGTTTCTAAACCACTGATGTTTGGGATCGCTGGAATGCCATCGAGATTCTTCGAGCTGATGTAGTTTTCAACTTCTTTAGCGTCAACTGCGTGCAAATTGCGGCTGGTCAATTGGCAAAGACGCTGTAGATCTAGTAGGCAGTTCGCTGGCACCACCACCAACAACTTACCGCGCTCATCTTCCAATAAAATAGAGCGCGCTGCGTTACTGTCTCGCAGATGGTGGTCGCGGTAATGGTTGGCTGTTGCTGTATCGTTGCTGTATGTGGTCATGGTGTAATTTATCTGCTTGGTGTCCAAGAGTTTTTTAACATTACTTGGGAATTGCACCTCAGTTCCTCGGCTTTATTCTTATAGCTTGAATGTTTACCTATCGATCACGGCTTCAGCTGCCTGCGCAATCTGATTGAGATCAGCGGTGTCCTGCAAATCTAAGTGTAGTTCACTGCTCAGAGATGGCCTTTGAATTTGATGGATTTCTGCCAAATGCTTGTAAAATTGCGTGTGGGTAAAACTTGGCTTACCCAAGTCTTCGCAGTGCTGCAGCGGCGCTTTGCTAATTTCAATAACGGCAAGTGATAGAAATCGTGAAGAAATTGGTAATCGAATTTTCGATTTTGAAGTTCGAGTAAGTCGAAGATGGCTGACGTAAACCGTGACTTCGCTAGACGTCGGCAAACTGCTGACGATGACCCAGCCAACGCTCGATAATGGCGTGGGCCGCGCGAGGATTTTCTTTTTGCAGGGTTTCGCCAATTTCTACTGCTTTGGCGAGCAAGTCTTGGTGGGTATCGAGATTGGCGACGCGAAATTGCACATCACCGGTTTGACGTGTTCCTAACACCTCGCCGGGGCCACGAATTTTTAGGTCTTCTTCGGCGATCACAAAGCCGTCGTTGGTGCTGCGCATAATGTCTAAACGTTTGCGTGCAACCTTGGATAAAGGCTTCTGATACAGCAATACGCAGGAGCTTTCGGCCTCGCCGCGCCCAACTCGACCGCGCAATTGATGCAACTGGGCCAAGCCTAAGCGTTCGGGATTTTCAATCACCATCAGGCTAGCATTTGGCACATCCACGCCAACTTCAATGACCGTTGTCGCCACCAGTAAATCGAGTTGATGCTGCTTGAACGCCTGCATCTGCTCGTCTTTTTCGGCACTGCTTAGGCGGCCGTGAACCAGGCCAATTTTTAGATGGCTAAGCGCTTCGCAGAGCATCTCCCATGTTGCTTGCGCGGCCTGGGCTTGTAGGGTTTCTGAGTCTTCAATCAGTGTGCACACCCAATAGGCCTGACGACCGCTTTCGCAGGCCTGGCCGATTCGCTCAATGACGCTGTCGCGACGATTCTGAGCAATGACGGCGGTAGTAACGGGTTTTCGGCCTGGCGGTAATTCGTCAATGCTGGAAATATCAATATTCGTGTAAAAACTCATTGCCAAGGTTCTTGGAATGGGGGTGGCGGTGAGCGACAGTTGGTGTGCCGAGGTTTTACTTTTCTGTTGTAATGCTAAGCGTTGATGAACGCCAAAACGGTGTTGCTCATCGATGATGGTCAAGGCAAGATCGTGAAATTCCACACCCTCTTGAAACAAGGCCTGAGTGCCAACCACCACCAAAGCTTCGCCGGATGAGATCGCCTCGTTTTGCAGTCGCCTTTCTTTAACACCTTGGCGGCCGACTAACCAGGCACAACGAATACCCAAACCTTCTTCAAACCACCGCGTAAAGTTGCGAAAGTGCTGTTCGGCAAGAATTTCTGTCGGCGCCATCAGCGCGGTCTGCTTGCCTTGAGCCGCGGCTTGAATCGCGGCCATGGCCGCTACCAAGGTTTTACCACTACCTACATCACCTTGCACTAGTCGTCGCATGGGTGTGTGTGTGACGAGATCGGTACAGATTTCGTCAATCACGCGCGCTTGGGCGTTGGTGAGGGTAAAGCCCACAAAATCGAGCAATTTTCGCTCTAGCTGTTTTGCGCGTGGCAGCGCGTAGGCGTCGTGAGTATTCCCACGGAGCTTTTGTTCGCGCAGGCTTAGGTGGTGCGCCAGTAATTCTTCCAGCGCTAGGCGTTTTTGTAATGGGTGCAGACCCAGGCTCAGTTCGTAAAGATTGGCGTCTACGGGCGGTCGATGCAGATACAGGAGCGCTTGAGAGAGTGTTTGTAGCTGGTGCGTTTCTAAAAACTTTGAATCGATCAGTTCGTTGACTTGACCAGATTTTAGTCGTGATACCAGTTGATCGGTGAGTTGTAACCAACGCTTTTGTGTTAAGCCATCGGTACTTGGGTAAATTGGCGTAAGTCGATCTGGAAGCTCGTAATGTTGTTCATGCTCGGGTACTAGAACCTCAACTTCCGGATGGAAAAACTCTACACCGGTGGCGCCTCGTTTTACTTCGCCACAAACACGAACTTGAGTATCGGTTGCCAGACGCTCCTTCTGGGCGGCTGTAAAATGAAAAAATCGCAAACAAACGCTGCCGGTATCGTCTCGCACCTTGCACACAAGGCTGCGTTTTTTACCATAGGCAACATGGGCCGAAACCACGACACCTTCAATTTGTGCGTAGGTACTCGGCCTGAGCTCGGCAACATCGGTAATTTGGGTTTGGTCGATATAACGGATGGGCAGATGAAATAATAAATCTCTAAAGCAAGTAATGCCTAACTTCGCGAGCTTTTCCTCCATTTGCGGCCCGACGCCTTTCAAGTGGGTAATAGGTGTCAGTTCGAAGGTGCTTTCTAGAGGTGAAGCCTGCATGAGCGAAACTTAGTCTCTGTGCGACTTGGCGAAGTAAAACATGAAAAGTACTGTGTTTTTATCCATGAAAATGGATTAAAAACTAATTGTGAGAAAAGGTCAAAAGAGAAATGTCGCTGGCAAAAATTCGAACATAAAAAAGCCCCTTTTGCAGGGGCCAAAAACTTAAACTGTGCGATCGAGCTGGCATTGGTTAATGGCTTGACGCAGCACATCGACGGCTTTATGGCGAGGGAAGCTCGCGCGCCACGCCAGTGCTACGGTTCGCGTTGGCGCTTGGCCGGCAAAAGATCTCACCACGAGGCGGTCGTTGTTATAAAACGGACTGGTCGCGGCGGACGCTGGTAAAATGGTAATGCCAAGGCCCGACGCAACCATGTGACGCAAAGTTTCTAACGAACTGCCTTCGGCTGCGGTGCGAATTTTAGACGTGTTAGTTTCATTATCCGCCGAAGGACGAATATTGGGACATGCCTCAAAGACTTGATCTCTGAAACAGTGACCTTCACCGAGTAGTAAAATATTGTGGCCGTCGAGATCTTGAGTCTCAATGGTTTGTTTATCTTCGAGCGGATGGCCTTTATGAACTAATACGACGAAGGGCTCATCGTACAAAGGTTGGGTTACCACATCGGCTTCGGTAAAAGGTAGAGCTACAATAATGACATCCAGCTCGCCGTTTCGCAGTCTATGGCGTAAGGTCGCCGTAAAACCTTCTTCTACATACAACGGCATTTCGGGAGCGCGACGAATTAATTCGGGAATAAAGTGTGGTAATAGGTAGGGACCAATGGTGAAAATCGCGCCAACCTGTAACGGACTTTTGAGTTGGTCTTTACCAGCGGTAGCCATATCTTTAATGGCAGAAGTTTGTTCCAACACCAACTGTGCTTGGCTAACAATGGTTTCGCCTAATGGCGTTGGCTTTACGCGTGTTTTGGAACGCTCAAATAAGGCAACACCTAACTCTTCTTCTAGTTTTTTTACGGCGATACTTAAAGTCGGCTGGGATACAAAGCATTTTTCCGCTGCTCGGCCAAAATGTTGCTCCTGCGCCAGTGTTACTATGTAACGTAATTCCGTGAGGGTCATTGTTAAAGGCTCTTCGACTTGCTGAATTGATGAATATTATCTATTTAAAACTAGATTACCCCGTATTTTCAATTTTGGCTATCGATTCGGCGGGTTTAATTTATTTTATTAAGATATTGGTTAAATAAATATTTTTTATTAACTTTCTGTAAATATATGACAAGTAATTCACCACCTGAAAAAAACAAACTTTCACTGTTATGGCTGGGTTTTGGTCAAATTGGAAGGCAGTTTTCCACTCTTAGTAGCGCTTCGAGCTTTGACATAACAGCATTGACTAGAAATTGTTCACAGGTAGATTTATCTGCCAACCCAATACACGATAGTCCTAATTTATCGAAATTTAGCTCATCTGTGCACTATTTATGTTCAAGTGTGCAAGAAACCCATAACTACGAGCATTTATTCGACAACCCCAATTTATCGGTGGTTATTTCGTTAACACCAAAAACTCGCAGCGATCAAGGTTACCGCGAAGCCTACGTTGAGCCTATTGTAGAACTTTCTAATTTAATTAAACGTAAAAATATTACACCTAAACGAGTTGTCTTTGTGTCGAGTACTAGCGTTTACGCTCAAGACGACGGCAGCGTTGTGGATGAATCAAGCGCCACAACGCCAGTCGGTTTTGCTGGTGCTCGAATGCTTGAAGCCGAACAAGTCTTGCTAAACGCCTGTTCTACAGCTGTGATTGTTCGATTCTCAGGCATTTATGGGCCGGGGCGCTTCCGCTTGCTCGATTCGGTGCTTCAAGGCCAGTCATCGCCTGGGCCAGGATTTGGCGTAAACGCTTACACTAATCGAATCCATCAATACGATTGTGCACAAGTTATTGCTCATGTACTTACGCTCGAACAGCCAGAATCGATCTATATTGGTAGCGATGATGTCTCGTGCACCGGTGGCGAGATAAAACGGTATTTGGCGTCGGCCATGGGAGTTGAATACGCAGAAGAGCCTATATTGCCAAGTAACGAAAATCAGCTCAGATACACGGGTAAGCGGCTGAGTAATCAGCGTCTTAAGAATTCAGGATATGAATTTCTGTACCCGAGTTTTCGTGAGGGTTATCCAGAAATTTTAGAAGAGTATTTGAGAAGTAAAAAAGCCTAGTTTGGTGAGGCTTATCAAAAAAATAAGCCACACCAAAGTAATCTAGCTGTTAGGTAAATTTGTGACTGACCAACAAATTTTAGTAACTTGTATTTCTACTTTTTGGATAGGGGTATTCGCCTTTATAAAAGTAGGAAATATGTATAATGGCAAACCGTTTAGTGATGGACCGTCTTTAATTCCTATCATACCAATCTTTCCAGTTATAGCATTGCTGATTGGCATTTATATAAATAAGATCCTGCCATATGCGGGTGCGGTATTGTTTGTTATTACGCACTTTGGCTATATTGCATATGTGTTGTATAAAAAAGACTAAATATTCTTGAGCAAGAAATAGAATTTAATTCAGGGAATATCAACAGAGGAAGTGCCGAAGTTGTTCTTTTGCATCTATTTCTTTGCGATGATAGTCAAATCAAAACGTCAGATTATTTTGGTTAAACTAAAGTAATGATAGGTAGGTATAAAGTTTCAAATAGCTTCCCCATACCTAACCATTTCGTGCATGGGAACCATGGGCTGCGGCTTCAAGTTGCGCATGCGCTGCGCGCATTGTTGAACAACTTTCACCTCCACCCATGGTCCCATGACGCCAGGCGTTAGATAACCGCTACTGCATCGGCTTCAATAAGCGCCGCCTTGGGTAATTCACTAACGCCAATTGCCGCTCGCGCTGGGTAAGGCTGGCTAAAGTATGCTGACATAACTTCGTTAACTTGCGCGAAGTTGCTCAGATCGGTTAGGTAAATGTTCAGTTTTACGATGTCTTTAAGGTCACCGCCGGCAGCTTCAATAACCGCAGCCAGATTTTTAAAAACTTGATGAGCCTGTTCGGTAAAGTTCTCAGACACCATTTGCATGGTTTCAGGAACCAAAGGAATTTGGCCCGACATGTAAACGGTATTGTTAACCTTGATGGCTTGAGAATAGGTACCGATCGCCGCTGGCGCATTATCGGTGTGAATGGTCGCTCTGTTTGTCATAGTCGCCCCCTGAGTTGTTAAGTGTTGCGACTAGGCCAAGTTATACGTTGGTATCGCCAGTCTTTGAATCCTGATGTGGTATCAGAATGTTAGCAAAGCCTAGCGGGGCCGCCGCGAAAGAAATCCGGCAGTATATAGTGGTTTTTGGTGCTGGCAAGTCAGTTTTTGTGTCGGCTGACGCGGATTACGGTTTTTAGTAACCGAATTCTGCGCAGAATGTTCGCTAGATGTTTGCGGTTGGTTACATTCAACGTGAGTTTTACAACCATGTTGTGTGCGTCTTTCTCATCAACTTGAATCTTTTCAATGCCCGCGCCCTGCTCCGAGATTCGCGTCGCCATGGTGGCGATAATGCCGCGCTCGTTAATGACTTCGGCGCGCAAAATCACAATAAACTCGCCGCTGACTTTTTTCGCCCACGTCATGTTATTGACTAATTCGGGTTTACTTTGGCGAATTTCGACAAGATTACGACAAGATTCTTGATGCACCACCAAGCCTTTGCCCGCACTGATGTGGCCGGCAATGGTGTCGCCCGGAATTGGACAGCAACAACGTGCGAAGCTGATAACAGCAGCATCTGCGGCAGAAATAACCAACGGTTGAGCTTTAGATTTAACATCGGCGGGGTGATCGGTGGCGAGCAGTTCGGCAATGGATGATGCGGTACGGCGGCCTAAGCCAATTTCTTCAAGAAGCTGATCTTTGCTGCTGATTCCCAGCAAATCGAGTAATTTTTGCAGATGATCTTGATCGAGTTTATCGACCGACAATTGATAAACCTGCAACGCCTGCTGAAGCATTTTGCTGCCAAGTTCAATGGATTCATTGTGTTGCTGGCGTTTTAAATAGTGACGGATGGCGGCTTTTGCCTTGCCCGATACTGCGAAATTTAACCAAGATGGATTAGGGTGAGCGACTTCAGAGGTAATAATCTGAATTTTTTCGCCGCTTTGCAGCTGACGAGATAGCGGCGCCATTCGATCATTCACCCGACAAGCGATGCAGTGATCACCAATGTCGGTGTGAACGGCGTAGGCAAAATCTACCGAGGTCGCGCCAGCGGGCAATTCGACAATCTTGCCCTTAGGTGTGAAGACATAGACTTCATCGGGGAACAGGTCAATCTTGGCGTTTTCAATGAATTCTAAAGAGTCGCCCGCTTGTTGCTGAATTTCCAACAAACCTTTGATCCACTTTCTTGCTCGGGTATGACCAATGGAATCCGAATCGCTCTCATTGTCAGATTTGTAGAGCCAATGCGCCGCGATACCCTGGTTGGCCATGGCGTCCATTTCGGCGGTACGTATTTGTACTTCAATGGGAATGCCGCTTAAACCTACCAAAATGGTGTGCAGTGATTGATAGCCGTTGGCTTTAGGAATGGCGATGTAATCTTTAAATTCACCCGGAACCGGTTTATACAAATTGTGCAGCGAGCCCAAAGCGCGGTAGCAGTCTTCAACGCTGTTAACCACAACTCTGAAGGCATAGACGTCCATAATTTCTTTGAACGACTTGTTTTTGCTGCGCATCTTCAAATAGATGCTGTACAGATGCTTTTCTCTACCGGTTACTGTAGCACTGACTATGTCGCGATCGAGTCTGTTTGAAATCGCGGTTTGGATGGTATCAACGACTTCCTTGCGATTACCGCGCACGGATTTTAACGCCGCGGCAAGTCGTCGAGATCGCATGGGATGAATGGCTTGAAAACACAGGTCTTCAAGCTCAATACGGATGTCATTCATACCTAAACGTGCGGCGATTGGTGCGTAGATTTCCAGTGTTTGACGGGCAATGCGGCGTTTTTTTTCGGGCCGCAGCGCGCCCAGTGTGCGCATGTTATGAAGACGATCGGAGAGCTTAACTAATATGACGCGAATATCCTTAGCCATAGCCAAGGTCATTTTGCGAAAGTTTTCGGCTTCTTTTTCGGCTTGAGAATCGAATTCGATTTGAGTGAGTTTGCTGACGCCATCAACGAGATCGGCAACGGTTTCACCAAACTGCTGGCTAAGGGCCGCTTTGTTGATTGCAGTATCTTCTATCACGTCGTGTAACATCGCCGCCATCAGGCTTTGATGATCCATACGCATCTCAGACAAGATTGTAGCGACACTCAGCGGATGAGTAACATAGGGCTCGCCACTGCTTCTGCGCTGACCCTCGTGGGCCTGCTCGGCATAGTAATAGGAGCGCTTAACCAGATTGACCTGATAAGGCTCTAGGTAGGTGGAAAGATGTTGACTGAGTTTTTCTATGTTGCCCACGTGGGTGAATTCTGCTCGATCTAATAACCTGGTGAAATATCAGTTAATATTCCGATTTGGAAATAAACTAAAGAATGCTCCAAGAATGCGCTAACACTTGGCGATAATCAATACCACTTGATTAGTTTTAGAGCCTTAAAATTTAGCTTAGCTCAAAAGTTCGACCAATCATTCAATAGTTGCTCTTTAATAGCTGAGACTATCTCAGAAACCGAACTTCCTTTACAGATCAACGAACAAAAGCCGTGCACCATCCTATTTTTAGGAAAAAAATAGGGCAGTCGGTCAAAGTTCGGCACAAATTGCTGAGTGATCTGAGTGGTAAAACAGATGTAAATTTAAGTGGCGCAGATCAATGCTGATCTCAGTGAATACAAGGAATAACGGCTACGTAAAGAATACGTAAAAAGGCGGGTAAGTTACAAAAGGATGCGCCGAGCTCAGTGGCTCGGCGCAGAACATAGCAATCAGTCTTGCTCTGGTTCTTCTATTGGGTATTCGTCGTCGTGATCTTCTTTCTGGTTCAAGATGCTCGCATCGATTAAACCTTCTTCGATTTCACGCAAAGCGATTACGGTTGGCTTGTCGTTTTCTTCAGGAACCAATGGGTCTTTACCACCAACTGCCAGTTGGCGTGCGCGCTTGCTGCCGACAAGTACTAATTCAAAACGGTTGTCTACGTGGTTAAGGCAATCTTCTACGGTGATACGGGCCATGAATTCTTACTCGGTAATTGGATCAGCTTGGTTTAGCTGAATACTGGAAACGAAAAGGCGGCGATTGTAAAAAATTTGATCGTCTAGGACAACAGTTTCTGCAATTGCTCGCCGTGTTTCGCTTGCTGGTTATCTAAAGTGAGCCTTTGTGCGGTAATAATGGACTTAAGTTCGCTTAAAGCAAGATCAAATTGTTCATTAATGACAACATAGTCGGCTTCTATATAGTGACTCATTTCAGCAACTGCTTCGTTCATTCTTTTAGCAATGATGTCATCGCCATCCTGCCCGCGTGCACGCAGGCGAGATTCTAATTCTTCAATAGAAGGCGGAACGATAAAAATACCCACCGTATCTGGAAAAATCTGTCTGACTTGATCAGCGCCTTGCCAGTCGATTTCTAAGATAACATCCAAGCCTGCATTTAACGCATCTTCGACGGAAGCTTTTGCCGTACCGTAACAGTTGCCAAAAACTTGGGCGTGCTCTAAAAATTCGTCGCGCTCGACCATTTCTTGAAACCGTGATGCATCAACAAAATGATAATTGATACCATCGATTTCGCCGGGGCGTTTTGCTCGGGTGGTGTGTGACACACTTACAGTAACGTCGGCGGTAGATTCGATCAGGGCTTTAACCAAACTGGTCTTGCCTGCTCCAGAAGGAGCCGATACCGTGTAGAGTGTGCCTCGGGTAGTCATTAAGACCTCTTATTCGTTCGTTGCTTGTGTCGATAGTGGTTTTACGCCATGAGCATAAAAACGCAAAGATGCTATTGCAAAAAAGCCTCTGTGCGTAAAAAAAGAGCGCATCCTACCCTTGTCACCAAGAAATACAACCTTTCGATGCGGTAAGAGTCTCGGTGTCTATTTACTTACAGCTTAGAGTGGAAACCGACACTTGACGATGGTTTGCTGAAAATACCGGTTGGGATCAGGTTGTGGGTAAAAATCAACCCAATGACGGCTCACCTTCTATTGACAACGGTTTTATTAACAACGGTTTTATTAACAACGGTTTTATTAACAACGGTTTTATTAACAAAGGTTTGGATATGAAATTACTGATGCCTTTGGCGAAGAACCAAGCGCGCCAACATAAATCGCTCAATCGCCTTTGGCAAAAAGTAAAAACACAAGCGCGGTTAATCGAACACATTGAAACCACGCTGGCGGCTATTCATTCGCGTTATTTCGCAGAAATTTACGAAATCGAGTGCCAAGTGTTAATACCGGCAAGAGAAAAGCTGGTCCTTCGTCTCACCGAGTTTATGGGACGCAAGTCTTTGTCCCATTGGCATCGTCAAGAACTGGCCGATTGGATCAGCCTAGAAATTGATACCATCGCGTTACTGAGCGAACAGAAAGCGTACGAATTAACGACATCGTATAACCGAGCTGTCGCGCAGCTGTTTCCCGATTTAAAAGACGATCCCATTGATGACCCATTTGTTGAAACTGAAAGTGGTATTGATCGAAATAAAGCCTCTTTGGAAGATCTTATAGATACCTATCGAGAGTTTATTCCTGAGTCTGTGTTAGAAGAAATTCTGAATGAACTCAACGAAAAATTTTTTGATGCAGCATCGCACGACGGTAACGAACCCTTTGATGTTCTGGAACATTCATCCTCGACAGACCTAGACGACCTTTGGCTGAAAAAAATATTCCGTAGAGTTGCCAATACACTTCATCCCGATAAAGAAAAAGATCCGAAATTGCGCCAACAAAAGCAACATTTGATGGTTAAGCTAACTAATGCCCGAGATAACAACGATGTTGCCACTATCATCGATTTATTTATGGAGCACATTGGCGAGTTGGATACCGAAAAATACGGCCTTTCGGTAACCGATTTAATGCAAAAATTACAAGAACAGTTGCACGACTTAGCGCTGAAAAAAGACGCCTTAATTCATCGCAGCGCAATGCAGCATTATTTATACAGCAGTTTTTACGATAAAACCGACGCGAAGATCGATAAAAAATTCACTCTGTACAAAGACGGTATCGAAAGTATTGAATATGCGTTACATGACCTGTTGGATTATTTAAAAAACTTAGATCGCTTGAAAGAAATTTTGGCGAAAAGAGAAAAACAAAAAGCGTTGATGTTGGTCGATGATTTCTTCCCCGGATTTCATGGCAAGGATATTGATGGTATTTTCAATTAAACGCCATAAAAGAGGGTTTAATTAAAAGTACGTTTTAGAAATCTTTAATCAAAATACAAGAACATTGAGTGATAGGCGTTATTATACGATGCAAAAATTATTGACCTACGTTGTACAAGGATTAATTACGGTATTGCCGTTAGCGCTCACGCTCTACGCAATTTATTGGGTGATTGTTACTCTTGAAGTGTTAATTCGAAAACTATTAATCAACATTATGCCTGAGCAATGGTACTTTCCAGGAATTGGTGTAACCACAGGTATCGTGCTGATTTTTATTGTCGGGTTGGTAATGAATATGTACGGCGCTCGCTATTTGGTGAGTGTTGGTGACAGAGTGATACAAAAAATCCCTCTGGTAAAATCTATTTATGCGTCAATCAGTGACATTATTACGGTATTTAATATTGGTAAAAACAGCGATTTAAGTGCGGTTGTTAGTGTGGATATGGGCAATGGTTTTCATCAAATTGGCTTTGTCACCGGTGAGAATACCGGCAAGCGCTTGTATCCTAATGAAGACAGAATTGGTGTGTATCTGCCAATGAGTTATCAGATCGGCGGCTTTACCATGTATATGAGTCGAGACAAGCTGACGCCACTGAATATATCCATTGAAGAAGCAATGCGCATTACTCTAACCGGAGGCGCCCAAGCGAAAGAAATAGAAGCCTTTCATTTAACACCAGAAGCTGCTAAACCTAAATAACAGCGCTAGATGCTTTCATGAATTATTGAGTTTAATTTGATTTATTAGAAGCGTTGATTAATTACTTTATGATTGAATCAGAGGGCAAAAATTAACAATGCGAATTGCCATTGTTCACAATTATAATCATTACTGTTCATGCAATTGGCGAGACATCTTTTTTGTTGCCAGAAGCTCTAGATAAAAAACTTTAGGTAAAGAAACTCTAAGATAAACGTACGCTCGGTAAATAAGAGTTTTCAATGCATTGATAAAGAGAAACCCAGCTCACTTCTAGATAAATAAATCAGATATACAGGTCATGCGAAATTACTGATATTCATAAATATCGATTTTTATTTAAACCGTTGTAGCGTTTATTTGTAAAAATAGTTTTTAATAGCAAGACTTGCTGTTTACATCGGTTAATTGAATTAATTCTTATAAAAATAGCGTTTATTCTGCGTTAGCAAGCCATTTGCTCGCCTATACTTTTTATCGTAATCGATAAACCTTGTATCTGAGCGCATCATGGCATTTTTGCGACTAGTTTCACCTGAGGAGCTTCAGGGCACCCTATTTGTCGGGCATCACGAGTATGCATTGTGCGCAGTGGGCGTTCTTCTGGCAATTTTTGCCTCCGCAGTTTTGCTTCCCGCTACCCATAGATACCGCAATACCAGCGGTGTTTGGCGCCATTTTTGGCTGATATTTGGCGCTGTAGCCATGGGCACCGGAATCTGGGCGATGCATTTTACCTCAATGCTCGCCTACAACATGCCAATGCCGGTAACCTACGATCCAGTCATTACCGCTATCTCAGTTTTTCCAGCTATCTTTGCCAGCGGCGTGTGCATCTGGCTCTATAACCCGCGACAACTCAGTGTAGAAGTGATTAACACCTCTGCTCTGGTGCTAGCGGCGGGTATTGGAGCTATGCATTTTATTGGTATGGAAGGCCTAGTTGTAAATGCGGAGATGTACTACAAACCACTTCTGCTGGTGATGTCGATATTTTCTGCTTATCTATTGGCCTTAATTGGCTTATTAACCTACTGCGACAGCAACAACTTGAAAACCATGCACGGCAAAATACGGCTGCTTGGCAGTAGCATAATATTAGGACTTGCTGTCAGTGGCATGCACACCATTGCTATGAGCGCGACCTATTTTCGAGTCGATGCTCATATGCCATTAAATGAAATCATCAGTGCGCCCTACCCTTTAGTAATTGCTGTTGTGGGCGGCTCGTTGATTGTATTGGTTCTGTTGGTGGTGAGTATTTTAATCAATAAACGGATGGACGAACTTACGCAATCGCTTATGAAAAGTGAATTGCGATTTGCTCGGCTTGCCGAAAGTACTCAAATGGCGATTTTTATTTACAATGAAAAACAGATTTTATACGCAAATAACGCGTTAACCACTATTACAGGCCTTAGTGAAGAGAAATTAAAACACAGTTCTATTGAGTCGGTATTTGGGAAATCTTTCGCTACCTTCTCTGCCGATGTACTGAAATCACCAAAAAAAGTCGGCCGAATTTTTCGACAGCAATTTAAAATTGAACGCCAAGACGACTCCATTTGTTGGGTTTATTTCAGTATTACCCTTGAGAAAGAAGATCAAGACTGGGTTGGTTTAGCCAGTGGTTGTGATATTACCGAGCAAAAAATTGCCGAATACAATTTCCGAGATCTTGCCTATCACGATTCATTGACCCAACTTGCCAATCGCACCATGTTTATCGATCGCTTAGATCACCATCTGCAATTAATTAAGCGTGGCAATTTACAGATCAATTCCTGTGTTTTACTCATCGATCTTGATAATTTTAAAGTAATTAATGATACCTTGGGCCACGGTGTTGGCGATAAATTATTAGTTGCGGTTGCGAAGCGACTGAAAAAAGTCGTGCGTTCTAGCGATACCGTTGCCAGGCTCGGTGGTGATGAATTTGTCATGTTGTACGAAGGCATGACGCACGGATTAGACGTGCAAGTTGTGGTTGAAAAAGTGGTCGCGCAGTTTAAATCACCAATAGATTTGGGCGATCGCGCGATGGAGATCTCGTTGAGCGTCGGCGTTTTACCCATTGTGCCTGTAGCCTATCAACACTCCGACGACGTATTACGTGATGCCGATATCGCGCTCTATCGAGCAAAAAATATAACCGGATCTTACTGGGTTATTTTCGACGAAGTGCTTGATGCAACATCGCGAAGAATGCGCCAGTTACAGATAGAACTCAAAGATGCCGTTAAAAATGGTGATTTACAATTCTATTTGCAGCCTATTATCGATGCCAAATTCAGAAAAATCGCCGGTTTTGAATCCTTAGCTCGTTGGCAACGTCGCAATGGTGAATGGATTTCTCCGGCGGAATTTATTCCGCTTGCCGAGCGTTCGGCTTGTGTTTCAGGAATTAGCATTTTAGCAGTACGTCGTGCAGCAGTGCAGCTTGAACAATGGAATAAAATTCGTGGCAAAAAAGACATTTATATCAGTGTTAATATTGCTGCTATATCCATCGACGATGAAGAGTTTTTTAACGAAGTTTCTTATGTTTACAAAAAATACCATTTAGCGCGCGGTCAAATTCGATTGGAATTGACCGAGCACATGATTATGTCCAACGCCGAAAGAATGGTGTCAAAGCTGCACGAGCTTATCGAAATCGGCTGCCAAATTATGTTGGATGATTTTGGTACCGGTTATTCTTCGTTAGCCTATTTGCATCGACTGCCTATTCAAACCGTTAAAATTGATCGCAGTTTTATTGCTAACCTGAGTGAAGATAAGCACAAAATGGCCATAGTAAAATCAATTATTGCGCTGGCAGAAAATCTAAAAATGCAGGTTATTTCTGAGGGTGTAGAAACAGAATTTCAATCCAATCAATTACTTGCATTGGGCTGCCCAGTCATGCAAGGTTTTTTATACGCGCGGCCAATGCCGGCACTGGATGCGAGTAATTTTTTAACCAAAGAACATTTCAATTAAGAATAAATAAAGAAATGATTTTGGTGGTTATTTAAAGAAACCACCGATTAACTCATCCATGATTTAATTGGTGAGAAGAAACTGACAACACAATTTCCTATCTCATCACAATCACTTACCACTCTTGAAATTGCCGATACTTCTTTGTATTGCTGGACGCTCTAGTGAAATCCGGGTATCTTAAAATCTTTAATAATCGTTCTTCAATTTATTACGCAGTTTTAATGAACATATAATCGTCCCTGAAATTCTCTGTAATGGAATTGCCTCTTCCGCTGGTTTATACTGAACTCGCCTTCACAAGCTTCCCGCTTAAGATTCACGAAAATTAAGTCATTTTTATTTCTGTCTGATATAAAGAGGATAGGTTCGTGAGCGAGTTTATTGATAAATTACTGCATTCATTTCACAGTCCGCTTTCTGCCATTTTATTGGTTATTGGCATCGCGTTAATTTTTATGGGATTAACCGACGGTATTCCCGTAAATGGTGAGATAACCTTGTCGACACAAGAAAACTTTGAGTACGCCTCTTTAGCGATTGGCATTTTAGCGGTAGGTCTGTCGATAGTGGTGTATTACAAGCCGCCGATAATTATGTCGCACGGCGGTTCTCATGATCGAAATACAGCTTCTCAAGCCAGTGAAACAACTCAGCCATTATTTTCGCAAATTGACGCAATGGTACCAGAGCTAACTATGTCTTGGTTGCAAAAAAGAGACTTTATTAGTGGTTCGCAGAAAAAATTACTGAGCTTTGTTGAAACAAGAAACTCGGTAAATTATATTTCTCTAGCGCAAGAGTTTTCGGATATAGCCAACAGTGAACTGTATTATCGGCTTGAGCAATTACGACTTTTAGGCTTTATTGTTTGCCACCGTATGGGTAATGATGCTAACGACGTAGCCTCGATATTTTTCAGGCCCAGTGAAGAATATCAAAAAGAATTAAATCAATGGGTCAATGCATCCAACACTCTGTACGTTAATTCTTAAGTGCTGTTTAAAATGCGATTGAAAATTTTGATTAAATTTTAGGAGGTTTATTTAGCGTTTTTAAAGTTCTTATCAAGTTTATTTAGGTTTTATTTAAAGTAGACACACATTCTGTATTTCCGCACAACTAAATTGTTGGTGGCTTTAATAATAAATACCAATGAATCGTTTGAGATGGTGTATTCTATGGCTTGATTATAAAGATTAATAAATTGAGTTCCCGTTTTGTCAATCGATCCCACTTTTTTAAATTCAACCATTCACCATTGGTTGGCCTTGCCTTGTAAGACTTTTTCCCGCGAAGAATCTGTAACTCAAGATGCTATTCATTGCGACTGTGGCGGTTTTGTGCGGTTATTGTTTCAAGCGCTTCAGCTAAAATATCCATTCTGCGTGTTGCGTCCTAAGGCTGTGCATTATTTTTCAGTGCTGCAAGAAATCGGCAGCAATAAAATAACGCAATTAAAACCCGGACACCTTTTGGCCTGGCGGAAGCAAATGCTTCCCAAAAGTGGCGATACCGGCCATATCGTTTTAATAACTGCAGAACCGACTCTTGTGGGTAATAATCACTTTCGCGTCGAAATTGTTGATGCCACCCAAAAACAACAAGGGTTATCGCAACGATTTTTGGAATTATTCACCGACGAAGATTCTGTCATTATTGGTGTTCGCCTTCATAGCGAAGAGACAAAAATTAAACGCGCGCCTATCTATCATTGCGACCTATTACAGACCCGATACTGTTGGGGATGCGCTCTGCCCAAGAGCGTTTGCTCATGCGGCGTTATAGAGCCGCGATCACCTGCCCCAAACTTTGTGATCTTACGCCATCCCAAAGAACGCAAACGAACACTTTCGACGGTTTCACTGATTAAACAACGCTATCCAACCACCTTGGTACTTGATGGCGAACAGTTTTCGCCGCTGCGCATGAATAATTTATTGCTGTTGTTTCCAAGCCAGCAATCTTTAGAGTGGCAACCCAATAGTGAAAGTGGTGAAAGTAGTAATCATGTCGAGAAGTCATCCGAACCCACTTTGATTCTGCTCGATGCAACTTGGAAAAAAGCCAAGAAAATGCTGCATCTTAACTCTTGGCTACAAACGCTTGAACATGTTGCGTTGAGCCCAGATTTTATGTCTCGCTATCTGTTGCGCAAAATACCCAACGTTCAAGGTTTATCGACCCTTGAAGCCTACGCCGTTGCCGCAAAAGACCCCGAACTCGCTCAAACCTTGGAGCCATTTATGGCCAAGCACATTGAGCTGATGGGTGTCGAAAGGTATCAACAAAACTATCAATCGCACCTTAATTACGAAAACTCTTAACGAAACTTATTTCGTAAGCCTATATTGGTAAGTCTCTGAAATCACAGAAGAAATAAAAATTGCGTCTATTATCAAATCCGTTCAAATTGGAATCACTAACTGTGAATCGCCCCTCAAAACGTCAAATCCTGTTTTAATAGATCACATTGATCTTAAATCAAGGGTAGGTTCATTATTCTTCCGAATAATGAATTACTCTATAATCACGGGTGTGCAAGCCTGCGCTTTAAGCGCAATAACTGCTTTGGAACGATCATTTTCATCGTGGCGGTGAGTGAAATTTGAAACTTTCTTGAAGGTTTTATGTGAACCCTTGGGGTTAAGGTTCTTCCAAGTGAAAGCCTATGGGGCAACCCCAACATCTACGGACGGCGTGGATTTACTGTTTTTTCGTGAGAGTTTATGTCTGCATTTATTACCGAACACAAAACATTGTTAATGATCCTGTTGCCGATTTTTTTGGTGGGTTATTTCTTACCAACCATCATCAGCTTTGTTTTAAAAGGCGAACAAAAATCCAAAATCTTCTTCGCCAACCTAATCTCTGGAATCTCATGGTTCGCTTGGTTTAGCGTACTGTTTTGGGCGATTCGAGGATCAAAATCCGTATCGAACAACAACGACGAAAAAACCATCGCCGAATAACCGCCTTAAAAGACAAGCAGTTGCATAAACACAACTGCTTACCTCTCCCAAGTTTCTAGTTTAGTAGCTCCCGTCTTACAGAACGATCCACAGAAGCCTCCTGCAAGCCAGCCCCAAGTAAACCTGAATGTTGGAAGGTTGACCTCGATATTACAGGCAAAGTATTTTTACCACCGCTGTGGTAAATACTGTGTGAAATACAAAGGCATAACGATATTGGTTTGCTCTAACATTGATGAGCCTTGTGTGCCAGTTAGCTTAAACGTTTTATTTGGCGAACATTTCTCAATGTAGGATGCTAGCGATTTTGCTCTTGTGCGTTTACCACTTTTTACTTCAATAGGGACGATATCACCTTCATCGGTCGCCAAAATAAATTCGATTTCGGCGCGGGCGTCATTCCATGAATAACTTGGTTCAACGCCAATCGCAGTGAGCTCTTGCTGCACAAAGTTTTCTGCCACATAGCCTTTGTATTCATAGTTTTGTTGCTTAATCTCTTTATAACTGCTGCCTAGCATATGATTGAGCAGGCCCACATCAAACATAAACAACTTAACCATATTCTCTTTTTTATAGGCTGCCAGTGGAGATTTCGGCAATCCTTCAACAGGGTAGTTTGGTAAAGATAAGCGGCAGCAGTTAAGCCAATGGATCGCAGTTTCAAAGTCGCTATAACGAGATTTGCGCTCATGCACATGTTTAAATTTAAAGCGTTTAACGGATTCATCGCTCACAAGAGAGAGTTGTGCAGGAATACTATTAAAAACCGCCTCAATGAGTGTGGCATCGACCTTGCCCGCGTACTTACCAAAATCGCGGCGATAACCTTCAACTAAATCAGCATGAATTTTGGAGATTTTTTCGACGCGCTCTAAAATGCTTGAATCTTTAAACTGATACCAGGCAGAAACCGCTTCCGGCATACCACCGGTAAAAAAGTAGTCTGTTAGTTTATCCATCAATTTAGTGTGCGCTGCCGGTTTGCTGGCTTGACTATCAAACGCTTTGATCAGAGCCTGCTCATTTGATGCGTAAATAAATTCTTGGAAGGTTAATGGTCGTAAATTGTATTGCTCTACCTTGCCCACAGGAAATGTGTTGAGCAAACCAATGTTCGAACCACTAGCCGCGATGAAATAGGACGGTGCTTTTTCGGCAAAATACTTGAGTGAGGTAACGGCTCTTTCACATTCGCCAATTTCATCCAATACCAACAGGTCGGTTTTTGAGTTAAACGCCTGGTTGGTCAATAGCTCAATGTTCATGAGTAGCTCGTCAGGCGACAGTGAGCCATCGAACGCTTCTTTGTAGGCAGGATTTTCAAGAAAGTCGATACGAAGAATGTTGGCAAAAGTCTTACCGAACAGATCTTGTAGCAGATAGGTTTTACCTGTTTGCCTTGCACCATCAATCAACAATGGCTTACGCGCAGGTTGGTTTTTCCATGCAATTAGGGCATTAAGTAGGTTGCGGTGCATTACTATTTCCTGCCAATTAAGATTCCTAACAGTCTATATCTTAATCTAATACACACATTAATGCGCGTAAAAGTGTGTAAAAATACATTTTAATGCGCATAAAAATGTATTTGTGTGCTGACCGAATATAAAGCAGCCGACCACAGCACAAGGCTAGCTCGCCCCAAAACGCCCGCAGACCTGTGCGCTGTGCTCAGGGGAATAATCATAATCGTGGTAGGTTAAGTAACAGTGATAAAATCCCAAGTTTACAGTTAAAAAACAACGTGAAGAGCACGATTGGTTCTTACATAGCCTGTTCAACAGAAGAGAAAAATACGCACTAGCGACGTGATGCGAGAAACCGGCTTAAGCCGTACCGCCGTCACGCTACTGTACAAAGAAACCGCGCTTAGGGTAGACATAGAGTGGATATAGAAGCGCTCGATAGAGAGTGCGAATTATTGACTACCCTTTAAGAGATTTGCTTGAGCAGGCTCCCAATTAAAACGATTACAAGGAATGTTATGGCTTTCAGTACCAGTAAACGCGTACTAGTAAGCGATATGAACATTGCTAACATCGTCTGCTGTATTGATTGAAGTTTAGTAACATTAAATAACAAGATTGGCTCGGATGGTTTTTCGTCTTACATGATGAAATATTTCAAACAAATTTTGGTCGCCGAAATTCAGAAGGTACAACCTTCGGCTCTACAACCAAAAAATGATTTTCACTCACTAACACTGATATATCCAGCACCAGATCTATTCAAGAAGCATGATGTTGTAGTCACGAATTACAATAAAATGATCTTTGAACTAAGGCTTGAGAATAGACCGCTTGTTGGTCTTCGCGACGGGTTTTTCTATATGTTAATGGATAGACAAGTGACCGTGGGGAGACGAACTAGATGGTAAACTTTTCGTCACACCGCTTAACAAGGAGGCAACATGAAATTTAACTTTGCACACTTAGGCGGTATCGATAAAGGCACCGTTGAGCTGGGTGATTTAACCGTGATTTGCGGCCCTAACAATATGGGCAAAACCTATATCAGCTATGCCATTTATGGCTTGTTGCGTCATTTTAAACAGTGGATTGATTTATCGGTCTCCCGTGAGAGCCTAGCGCAACTGCGCGACGAAGGCACCTTGTTGATTGAGTTGACCGACTATCAAGCGAAATTAGCAGATTATCTTAAAAATGCTTCTTCAGAATTTTCTGAAAACTTGCCACGTTACTTCAATGTGCCGGAAGATTTTTTTAACGGTGCTAAAGCCGAGTTTAGCCATGACCAGCTAGTGTTTGACTTTACTAATGAGTTTAAACAAGCCGTGAATTTTGGGCAGTCAGAGCAGTTAAGCTTTTTAAAGGCCGAAAATGATTCTGTGCTATCGGTCACTTTCCAAACCAAAAGCGGCAGTCGTGTTCCCGACAGGGTGCTTGATGATGTTATCAGTGATCATATTACCGATTGTCTATTTACTAATTTGTTGCCTCGCCCCTTCGTGGTCACGTCAGAACGCACAGGCATTGCCCTGTTCTACAAAGAGCTGGATATCAGTAAAAACGCCATCATTGAACATATTGCCAGCGGCGACAAGGTTAATCCATTTGAGCTGCTAAAGAGTATGCGTTCGCGGTATGCCCAGCCAATACAAGACAATATAAATGTGGTACGTGACTACGAAAATCTGTGTAAGCGCAAGAGTTTTATCCGTGAAGAAAGCGACTGCAAACCAATTCGTGATGCACTGCAAGACTTAATGGGCGGTTCTTACAAGGCGGTCGATAAACAAGTGATGTACATGCCGAAGAAGGAGCGCGGTCGTGACAAAGTTGCGGTGCCTGTCTATGTAGCTTCTTCTTCGATTAAGTCGTTGTTTTTGATCGACCTCTACATCAACTCGCTAGCCGAGAAAAATGGCATGTTGATCATCGACGAGCCAGAGCTTAACTTGCACCCAGATAATCAGCGTAAAATGGCAGGACTGTTAGCACGTTTAGTCAATTCTGGCGTGAAAGTGCTGGTGACGACTCATAGCGATTATTTGATCCGTGAGCTCAACAACCGTGTGATGCTTAACTTGGATTTGGAAGACAAAGAGCAGATTATGAAGTCGGCCAAAGTGACCGATTTAGACTTGCTGAAACCTTCACAAATCAAAGCCTACAGCTTAAAAGATGATCACCAGATACATGCTGTGGAAGTAGATAAGTACGGTATCAATATGGAAGTGTTTGATAATTTAATCGCCGATGCCAACGAGCTGGCTGATAAAATTTACTACGGTATCAAGGAGTGATGAATGCTGGCAGTGATGAGGGAAATCATCAATCCTGACGTGGTTATCAATTACGATACCGAAAAGAAACAGTTAACACTGAAAGAAGACGGCGCTGACAGTAAGGTAGCAGAGTTGTATATCAAGCAAATGCCCGAAAATGCACTCGCCTTTACTTTGGATTATCAACCTAAAAAAGAGAAGCAGAAATATAAACAGCTTTCACTATATGTAAACTCGACTAACGATGTAGGCGTGAATAAACGCTGTGATCTGATTATTTTATGGCAAGATGCCGAACAAAAGCGGGCTTTAGTGCTTGATCTTAAATCTGATAGGCTCAAGCCTAAGGATAATCAGAAGCAACTGGATAATTCGGAGTTGTTCTTAAAATACCTACTGAGTATGGCCGAAGTCCATTACGGAATAGATGCCAACGGTATTGAAGTTGATAAAGCCATCGTGACCACCAATGCTAGAAACGTACGCAAAAGAGCCACATATCAGCCAAATAATGAGACAGCGCTGTTAGGTAATTACAAAGTTGAAAGTGTGGTGACTAATGCCTCAAGAACAGCCAGTATTTCTTTTCGCCAATTGACCAGATGAGCTGAAAATGGCTCGAGGCCTAACAACAAATCGCAAGACTGCCAAAATGTCCTCAATGACCTGCACGCCCTGCATAAGTCGATCGGTACTTAGGCGCAGGTATGGAAGAAGAATGTGTTCGGTGAGTCATTGGTTGTTTTTCCAAAAAATTTTTGTTGATAGTGTGATAACTTTCATAAAGCGGATCGTGGTCTCTCTTTAGGGTTAATGCAAGCTTGATGATTCGGAGTTGTTACCACTACTCCGGTTGACTCAATCATTCCTACGTGCTAGCGGCAAAAATAAAAAAGCCCTGTATTTATAAGCAAATAACAGGGCTTTTAAGGCATTTTTGGAGAGGTGAAAAAACTACTCAATATTCTGCACTTGTTCGCGCATTTGTTCGATTAAGACTTTAAGTTCCACCGCCGTTTGGGTGGTGTCGCTAACGGTGGCTTTTGATGAGAGTGTGTTGGCTTCGCGATTGAGTTCTTGCATTAAGAAGTCGAGTCGGCGACCAACGGGTTTTTTCTGTTTTAGGCAGTTTTGCACTTCTTTAACGTGGGTTTCTAGTCGGTCGAGTTCTTCGTCGACGTCGGATTTTTGCGCGAGATACACTAATTCTTGTTCGAGGCGATCTTGGTCGATTTCAACTTGCAGTGCTGCAAGTTTATCGAGCAATTTTTGACGCTGATTTTCTTTGATTAACGGCAATGCTTCGCGGGTTTGGGCGACTAATTCCGATATTTTTACCAAACGCTGGGAAATGTGTTTTTGTAATTCGTCGCCTTCGCGCGCACGTTGTTGAATTAAATCATCGACGGCTTTATCGAAACTTTTTAGAGCGTCGTTTTTGACTGCTTCAAAGTCGGTTTCAGATTCAATAATAACGCCCGGCCACTGCATAATTTGCATGGGATTTACGGAGGCGGTTTTACCCATTAATTGATTGATTTCTTCGCAGGCATTGATGACCTGTTGGGCAAGTTCACGGTCGATGTGAATGGATTGTTGCTGACTGATTTTTTGCAGTTGCAGGCTGACTTCTATTTTGCCGCGGGCAATTTTTTCTCTTAATACTTCGCGTAATTGTGGTTCTAAGACGCGTAGTGTGTCTGGTAACCGAAAATGCGCTTCGAGATAACGATGATTAATGCTGCGTATTTCCCAAGTTAGGCTGGCCCATTCAAAGGTATTTTGTTGGCGAGCGAAGCCGGTCATGCTGTGGGTCATTGTCAGTCCTTCTGTTGGGCTCAATGAGCGAGTGTTATCCAAAATGAATATGCCGAGGGTTTTTATAGTGCGCGATAAAATAGGCGCAAGCTTCTAGTCGGCTGGATTACGAATTAATATTTCATGGTATCACAAGGTGGGTTAGTTATAATCCGGGCCAGAAGAATTTGTGCGTACAGTTTTGATTCAATTTAAATAAAACAATTATTTAGCCGCAAATTTATACTTGTTACCGGTGCACAGGAGAGAATTTTCAATGCAGAGACCCAGTGGTCGTTTGGCCGATCAATTAAGAGATATCACATTTACACGTAATTATACCAAGCACGCAGAAGGTTCTGTGCTAGTTGAGTTTGGCGATACCAAGGTGCTTTGTACCGCGACCGTTGAAGAAGGTGTGCCTCGTTTTATGCGCGGTGAAGGCCGTGGCTGGATTACCGCAGAATACGGCATGTTGCCGCGCTCTACCGGAACGCGCATGGACCGAGAGGCCGCACGTGGTAAGCAAGGTGGTAGAACGGTGGAGATTCAGCGTTTAATTGGTCGATCACTGCGTGCAGCAGCCAATTTAGAGGCGTTGGGCGAAAACACTATTTTGGTTGATTGCGATGTTATTCAAGCCGATGGCGGTACTCGAACCGCTTCTATCACCGGCGCTTGTGTTGCAATCATGGATGCGCTTGCCGTGCTTGAGAGCCGTGGTTTATTAAAAGGTGTTGTACTCGATAAATTAGTAGCAGCGGTTTCGGTTGGTATTTACGAAGGCGAAGTGGTGCTTGATTTGGATTACCCTGAAGACAGTAACGCCCAAGCCGATATGAACATTGTTATGTGTGAAGGCGGCGGCTTAATTGAGGTTCAAGGAACCGCCGAAGAAAATCCATTCACGGGTGATGAATTTGCGCAGATGCTAGCAATCGCAAAAAGTGGTATTGAGTCCCTGCACGGATTACAGCGAGCAGCATTGGCCGAATCTATTTAGCGAAATCTATTTAAGAGTTGGTGTTGGTAATAAAAAAGCCCGAAGAGCTGAATAAGTTCTTCGGGCTTTTTTTATTCATTTATTCAGCCATTATTTTGTTTATTCAAGAATGACTTGTTAAATTTTTGAGTAATACAGCTTTTATGAAAGCATAATTTTGTTAAGAACTCAGAAATTAAAACTTGAATCAACGACCATCACGGTAATTATTTGGTTGAATACACGAAACTGAGATTTGTTTTTGAGTGTTTGTTTGAAAATTTCGATGCCTTTAAGCTGTTACAATTCGATATCGTAATCAATAATTACAGGTAGGTGTGATGAGAACGTACGGTTTTTATAAATAACGCCGTATTCAACACGTGAGCGTAGTTCGTCGGAAACCACCTGTAGGTCGGTTCTCCAGCCGTCGCCTTTACCTACTTCACCCTGCGGCCACCAGGTGTATTCATCGGGATCGCGGTTGGCGCAACGGAAGGCATCGGTATAGCCAATTTGTGTGAACAATTGGTCCATCCAAAGGCGTTCATGGTCCAAAAAGCCTGCGTTATTTTCGTTGGCTCGTGCGTTTTCAACGTCTGCTGTTTTGTGAGCCATTTGCCAATTGCCGCAAAAAATAAAAGCGCGGCGCTTACGCGTGATTTTGTGCAGATGGGCTTGCAGGTCGTCGAAGAATTTGATTTTTACTTCAAGCGATTCAAGTTCGGTGTTGGCGCTAGGAGCTAATAATGAGCCAATGGATATGTGTTCAAAATCCGCCTGCAAATAGCGACCTTCCATATCAACACCGCTGCTAAAACCTAAGCCATAAATTAAGGCTTTAGGCTGATGGCGCGAGTAGATGGCAACGCCGTTGTAGTGTTTGATTCCAGAATCAAAAAAATACGCGTTATAGCCCTTTGGGTGGAAAATGTCGTGGTCGAGTTCGTGCTCCAGCGCTCGCAAGTCTTGTAGGCATACGATATCCGCGTCTTGCTCGGACAACCACTCGTATAGACCGCGTTGGGCGGCTTGGTGAATGCCGTCCACGCTCAAACTGATTATTCGCATATTCGCCCCTTGATGATGGACTGTGTATGATAACGACGTTTAGACAATTTTGTTAGTTAGTTGCCGTTTATTCCTGATTTAATTAGGTATTCTTTACATGCTTCAGTACCAAAAAGATTTCATTGAGTTAGCCATCAAACATAAAGCCTTAAGTTTTGGGGAATTTACCCTAAAATCTGGCCGTAAAAGCCCCTACTTTTTTAATGCCGGGCAATTTAAAACCGGTTCTGCTTTGGCAAGTTTAGGGCGATTTTACGCTCAAGCGTTGGTTAACTCAGGAGTTGAAATAGATTTAGTGTTTGGCCCTGCTTACAAAGGTATTCCTTTGGCTGCGGTAACCGCGGGTGCTTTATACGATCAGCATCAACTCGATCTACCTTATAGCTTCAACCGTAAAGAAGCCAAAGATCACGGTGAAGGCGGCACTATTGTTGGTTCTGAGCTCAAAGGTCGGGTATTAATTGTCGATGATGTGATTACCGCCGGAACGGCAGTGCGCGAAGTGATGTCTATGATTTCATCAGCCGGTGCAACACCCGGTGCAGTCTTGATTGGTTTAAATCGTCAAGAACGAGGTCAAGGTACACTCAGTGCCATTGAAGAAATCGAACAGGAATATAAGATTCCGGTCATAAGTATTGTTAATTTAGATTCAATTGTTGAGTATTTAAGTCAATCATCAGAGCAAGAGTCGCAGTTACTTGAGCGAGTAAAAGCCTACAGAGCAGAATTTGGAGTGAGTTAATTTATATGGAACGCGTCATCAACACATTTGATCAAGTCTTGAAGTTTATGCTTCGAGCAGGCGGTCGAAGTCTGTGGCTGGTGACTTGGATGTCTTTTGGGCTCATTGGATTATCAGCCTCTGCACAGCAACAACAACCGTTGTTTTACCGCTATGTTAATGACGATGGTATTAAAGTATTAGAGCAATCAATACCGCCCGAATACGCACAACGCGGTTATGAAGTAGTCAACGTCAATGGCGATGTCGTTAGAATTGTCAAAGCAAGTTTAACGGAAGAAGAACTGGCGGCGCGTGATCGTCAACGTAAACTGGAAGAGTGGGATAAAGCATTGCTCACTCGCTACAGTACGGTTTCAGATGTGCGAGCGGCAAAAAAGCGTCGTTTAGGGGAAATTAATACCTATATCGCGATTTTACGAGGCAATATTCTCAACCTTGATTCACAAATCGCGCGCGAACAAAGCAAAGCCGCCGACAGCGAACGCGCAGGCTTAGATGTACCCGAAGTGATCTTGATTAACATTCAGAACTTCCGCAACGAAAAACGCTCTGCTGAAGAGCAGATTGATCTTCGACGTGAAGAATATGAGAGTGTTGCCGAGCAGTTTGATCGAGATATTGCCCGCTTTGAGGACATTTTGCAGCGTCGTGAGCAGGCACAGCGCAATTAATTTTCTGTTGCGAACTGTGCCGTCAATTTTTTACCATTACGCTGGTTGGTCGATAAATGGCTAATCGATTAGCGGCTAGTTAACACCAGCAAGCGCTTCTCTAAAAAATCCGTTCATCAGTAAGGTCCACTGCTCGTTCCAATGTTCAGTTGGGCGACGCTTGAAATTACTGCGCACATACTGGGCAATTCTGCCTTCGGCGGCTGCGACAAGCATATTCGCTGACGCGTTTAAGCCGATTTGTGGGCGTATACCTTCACGCAGTTCAGCTTCACGAATGATTTGCTTAATTTGCGTTTCGAGTCGGTCGTAGAACTGGACAACGCGCGCATGCAGCCGCTCGTTTTCTCCCGCTAAAGCATCACCGGTTAGTATCCGAGTAATACCCGGATTGCGTTCGGTAAAGGTTAATAGCAAGGTGAGAATCTTCTCGCAGCGACCCATGGCGTTAGGTTCTTCGTTTAAAATCAAATTGACCCGTGTAAACACGGTATCTTCGATAAATTCAATCAGACCTTCAAACATTTTTGACTTGCTCGGAAAGTGCCGATACAGCGCTGCCTCCGAAAAGCCCACTTGCTTGGCCAGTGCCGCGGTGGTGATGCGTGAGCCCGGTGAAATCTCAAGCATATGAGCTAAAGCTTGCAAAATTTCTTGTCGGCGAGAAAGTTTGTTTTCTGATTTTGTCATATCTACTTACATTTGATTTTTTTAATAAACGTACAGTGCGGTTAGGCCCTGAACGTAAGGCTTAGAGCATTTTGTGTTAATCACCCACAAATTCGATGATTCTTTGCATATTGCAGAAAATTTCATCAAAACGCTTAAGCAAAAGTTTTGCGCTTATTGGTAATCAAGGTGCCCACGCCGACATCAGTGAAGATTTCCAGCAATACAGCGTGATCCACACGACCATCAATAATGTGAGCAGAAGTTACGCCACCTTTAACCGCATCAAGAGCGCATTGAATTTTTGGCAGCATGCCGCCGTAGATAGTACCGTCTTCAATCAGTCCGTCTACCTGTTCGGTACTCAAGCCGGTAAGTACTTGACCCTGTTTATCTTGCAATCCGGCCACGTTCGTTAACAGCACGAGCTTCTCGGCTTTTAGAACTTCGGCGATTTTTCCGGCGACAAGATCGGCATTAATGTTGTAGGTGGAGCCATCTTTGCCGACGCCAATTGGTGCAATGACGGGAATAAAATGGCTGTTGATCAGCATGTCGATAACGCCAACGTTGATCGAGCTAACCTCACCTACATGACCGATATCGATGATTTCTGGGGCGTTCATTCCCGGCGTTTTACGTTTAACTTCCAGTTTGCGTGCATTGATTAACTGGCCATCTTTACCCGTGATACCAATCGCTTGGCCGCCGTTATTGTTGATGAGCGAGACGATTTGCTTGTTAACACTCGCGCCCAACACCATTTCCACGACGTCCATGGTAGCGCTGTCGGTTACTCGCATGCCATCGACAAATTCGCTCTTGATTTGCAGCTTTTCGAGCAGTTCGCCAATTTGAGGGCCACCACCGTGCACAACGATGGGGTTAATGCCAACAAGTTTCATCAACACAATGTCGCGAGCGAAGCTGTTTTGCAACTCTTCATCAACCATTGCGTTACCACCAAATTTTACGACGATGGTTTTGCCGGTAAATCGTTGGATGTACGGCAATGCTTCGGTAAGAACTTCGGCAATGTTCATAGCTGCGGTGCGGTCAAGTGACATGATGAGTCTGGTGCTCCTTGGTAATGTACGGGCAAGGGATATTTGCGTGATAGAAGTTTATCTTCTGTCACGCGAAAGTCGCAATTGTAAAAAGACGATCTGAGTAAAAGTCTGTGTTAAAACGACAGATCCAGTTTAGGGGCGACCTTAGAAAGCTCACGTTTGAACAGTATTTTGAGTTGCTCGATAACTTCTTCGGTCTCGCCTTCAAAGCGCAGGGTCAGTTCCGAGGCGGTGTTCGACGCTCTGACCAGTCCCCAGCCCTTACCAAAATCGATGCGCAAGCCGTCAACGGTAGTTGTCGTGCCGTTTTGGAAATTACCGACTTCGATAAGGCGTTTAATGATCTCGAATTTATCGCTTTCTGCAACAGCGATACGAATTTCGGGTGTTGCAGGCAGTACCGGGAATGCTGAGAAAATTTCGTCGAGTCCCTGCTCTCGCAGTGACATGATTTCCAGCAGGCGCGCTGCGACCAGTATGCCGTCGTCAAAGCCATACCAGCGATCTTTTAGGAAAATGTGGCCGGAGTACTCGCCGCCAAGCAAGGCTCCGGTTTCGATGATTTTTGCTTTCATATGCGCGTGGCCGGTCTTCCACATAATGGGGCGGCCGCCGTAGCTGCTGATGAGACTGCCCAGCTGACGAGTACATTTCACATCGTAAACCACGTCGGCGCCGGGGTTGCGAGATACTATGTCTTTGGCGAACAACATCAAAAGTCGGTCTGCGGAAATAATCTGACCGCTTTCGGTGACCACAAAAACACGGTCTCCGTCGCCATCAAAGGCAACCCCAAGATCGGCACCTTCTTCTTTGACTTTAGCAACCAAGTCAGCCAAGTTCTCTGGTTTGCTTGGATCTGGCTCGTGATTAGGAAAAGAGCCGTCGATATCGCAATGCAGGCTGACAACATCGCAGCCCATTTCGGAAAAGAGTCTTGGTGCTATTTCACCACAGGCTCCGTTGCCAGCATCGATCACGATTTTGGCATCGCCCATGAGTGCAACGTCGGAAAGAATTTCATCGATGTACTCAATAGAAATATCGCGGATGCTGGTTTCGCCGCTGCCGCGTTTGAAGTTTCCAAACTCCATTTCTTTATGGATTTGCGCGATCTCGTTTTTAGCCAGAGTAGCGCCACTGAGCATCATCTTAAATCCGTTATGATCAGCACCGTTATGGCTGGCGGTAACGATAACACCGTGTTTGATGGTTTCGTCGGTAGCAACGGCGTAATACAGCAACGGTGAGGGAACCAAACCGATATCAACAACGTTACAACCAGTACTCAGAATACCTTGCGTCAAAGCTTTGGTTAGTGATGGGCTTGAGATGCGGCCATCGCGGCCTACAAACATATCGTGGCCGCCACTTGCTATCACACGCGAGCCCAAAGCCTTACCTAGAGCGTTGGCGAACTCTTCGGTGATTTCTTGGTTGGCTATGCCGCGAATATCGTAGGCCCGAAATACGTGATCTGGGAATTGTTCAGTATCTGGCTCAAGAGTTTCTGTGTTATTGATCCGGCCGGTGGTTTCACCGCTCATCAGTGATTTGTCAGCCTCAGAAATTTCTACGTCCGCAAGAGCCGACATAGGGTTGGTGCCAACACTGATTCGTTGCTGTTCCATGGCGAGTTTTTTGGCTTCTTGCTGATGCTTGATCCTTATTCCTAAGAAATAAGCGCCACCGGCAGTCAGCAGTAACACTATTGAGTGAGCGATAATCAGCAGCCACGGTTGAACGCTTGCTTGATCTGCCAGTTTGGGTGAAGGATAAAATTCCAAAAGCCATAGCTCGCTCATATCGACGGTAACTTTGGGGCCGTTACCCGAGCCGACGCTGGCGATCAATTGATTGCGATTTTTAAAGATTTGCAGGAGTTTAGATGCGCCAAGAGAGATGTCCGTTTGTGCCATGGCTTCGGTTAAATTGCTCATCGGAACCCGGATCATAATGACTCCTGGAGCAATTTCAGCAGAGCTGAGTTTAGTATCTTCTTGGTCATACACGGCAGCCACGAGTGTGAAGTACCACGCGTTATCAACCAGTCCCGCTTCAGGCAGTGTTGGTACACCGCGCAGGGATTGATTGATCAAATCTAATTCAGCAAAGCGAAATTGCGTCTCTGGATACTGAATTTCAGGTGCATTGCTGGAGCCAATTAGCAGGGCTTTAGAGTCCGGTGGCAGTAGTCTTTCGATGGAGTTTTGCCACTGTTGGCGGCTTTGTGTCGATAAGGGTTGTCCCTCGGCAAGAATGTCTTCGAGTTCTGAATCTGATTGGGTTATCAAGGTTTTTCGCTGAGTTAACTTGAAGTATTCCAGTAAGCCTTGGCGTTTTGAAAACTGATCAAGGGTTGATTGCAGAGCGTTGAGCCGAAATTGAATTTGGCGAGCCACGCCTTGGGCATGCTGCTCACTGAGTTTTTCAAGTCGTTGCGCTTCCACCTTGGTGATGAAGTGGTCATAGCTAAAATAGGCCACCACTGCGTTGATGATTACTGCGACAATGATCGCCAGTACCGGCAGTGGAATTTGTTTAAGGGTGTTCGGTGTAGGGGAGCCTCGCTTGGACTTATCGTTGTTTTTTTTATCGGTGCTTTTGTTCAAGAAAGTAAACACATCGAATCCTTAACAATTGAGCGACTGTTTTAGCTTAAGAACCGCAGAGTTATCGTTAGAAAGATAATCTGAGGTTCCAACAGTAACAAAGAATTAATCGGCAAAAACCGTGAAAGCCCCGCGCGCATCAGTTAGATAAGAGGCACAAGCGTTGGTTATACGATCTAGCTTGAGTGATTTAAATATCGAGCGCCAACGAGTTGCATAAGCTCAATGGCCAGTACCGACTTGTCCAAGTTGGGCATGGGTTTTTCACCCTCCTTCCAGTAGACGGTAACCTCGTTTTGATCAGCATTAAATCCTATATCACTGCGCGATACGTCGTTGGCAATGATCATATCTAAGTTTTTACGAGCCAGCTTGCCGCGAGCGTAGTTGGCAACATCATTGGTTTCGGCGGCAAAACCCACGGTAAAGGGTTTTGGATTGCTGGCTGCAACTCCGGCAATAATGTCAGGATTTTTGACTAATTCGATGGTCATGTCGTCGCGATCTTGGGTCTTTTTGATCTTTTGCTCTGCAACACTGGCTGGGCGATAGTCTGCGACGGCGGCCGAACCGATGAAGATATCCGTTTCTGAGATCTTTGCCATCACTGCAGCCTGCATCTCTAACGCGGTACTGACTCGAATACACTCAACGCCTTGAGGCGCACTGAGACTGGTTGGGCCAGAGACCAGAATCACCTTAGCGCCAAGTTCGGCGGCAGCACTGGCGAGCGCATAACCCATTTTTCCAGAGCTGTGATTGGAAATATAACGAACGGGATCAATAGCTTCTCGGGTTGGGCCAGCGGTCAACAACACGGTTTTTCCGGCCAGTAATTGGGCGCTTTTGTTATCAGCGGTTGATTGGGAGGGTTTAAAGTGTTCCAGAACGCTTTTAACAATATCCGGTACTTCCATCAGTCGGCCTTGACCGACATCGCCACAGGCTTGGACACCATCGCCAGGCCCAAACTGCAAAATGCCGAGTTCTCTCGCCTTAATAATGTTGTTTTGCGTTGCTGGATTCGCCCACATGGCCTGATTCATCGCCGGCGCAATGGCGAGAGGAGCGCGTCTAGCTAAACATAATGTGGTAAGCAGATCATCGCCAAAGCCGTGAACAACCTTGGCAATAAAGTTAGCGCTGGCAGGCACCACCAAAAGCAAATCTGCCCAGCGAGCGAGTTCGATATGACCCATTCCCGCTTCGGCCTGTGGATCGAGCAGCTCGGTATGTACCGGATTGCCCGATAGCGCCTGAAACGTCAACGGTGTAATAAATGTCTGTGCGCCTCTGGTCATGACTACACGTACTTCTGCGCCGTGGTCTTGTAGCCGTCGAGTTAGCTCGGCAGCCTTGTAGGCTGCGATTCCGCCGGTGACGCCTAAGAGAATTTTTTTATCGGCTAACGCTTGTGTATCAGTCATATTTAAACCAGTTTTTCTTAATCTTTGCTTTGAATATTGTGTGTGAGTTGTTGAGTAAAAACTTTAGGGCGAGATTCTATTGAGTAATGGACGCAATTTCACCTGCGAGGGGTAAAAGTTTGATTTTATTGATGGTTGTGAGACTTTGATACTCATAACTTAAGTTGCAAAAGTATCCATGCCTAAGAATTGAGCGATCTCATACTTGAAAAAGTATCTATTTCTTAAAACTAAGATTATGGCGTTCGATACCAAATCTGCACGGATATGAGCATTGATTTGCCAGCCATTTGCAGATACTCAATTGGTACTTTCATCAGTTGAGTAGAAGACTTATGGCAATTTCCGATTGGCCAGCTGCGGAGCGTCCACGAGAAAAATTGCTAGCCAAGGGAGCTAGTGCATTATCGGACGCAGAGTTGTTGGCCATTTTCTTAAGAACAGGTTGTGCAGGTAAGAGTGCTGTCGATCTCGCTCGTGAGCTGTTATCCGAGTTTGGAAGTCTGAGACATTTGTTGCAGGCACCTCGAACCCAGTTTTGTAGTGCTCACGGTTTGGGTGACGCCAAATACGCGCAGTTGCAAGCCGTTTTAGAAATGGCTAAGCGCCATCTCGAAGAAACTCTGTCGCGAGAACAAGCGCTTACCAATCCAAAATCGGTAAAAGACTATCTTACCGCTCAGTTACGCCACCTCGATCACGAAGTCTTTGCCGTGCTGTACCTCGATACTCAACATCGTTTGTTAGCATTTGAGAATCTATTTAACGGCACTATCGACGGCGCAGCTGTATATAGTCGAGAAGTGGTACGCAAATGCTTGAACCAGAATGCAGCGGCGGTCATTTTTGCTCATAACCATCCCTCTGGTATCGCCGAACCCAGTCGAGCAGATCGCGACATAACCCAACGACTTGTCGATGCGCTTGGGTTGGTTGATGTTCGAGTGCTTGACCATATGGTGGTTGGCGAAGGCGAGATTGTGTCCTTTGCTGAGCGTGGTTGGCTCTAATTGGGCCGTATTTTTACTCGTTTTTAGCTTTTCAGTTGATATTGATAAGGTGTTCTGGTATAAAACGCGGCTCTTCGCGACCGGGTCGGTTAGGCTTTGAGCAACAAAGCTTCAGATCGCTCGTTGGAATGTAAGTAAATTAATCAGTTTCTTGCCGAACGCCTGTCTGTGTCAGTCAGGCACAGTTTAATGGCGCAAAACGCAAACGAGGCGACACAATGTCTAAGGTATGTATGGTTACTGGTAAGCGTCCAGTTACCGGCAACAATGTTTCTCACGCAAAGAACCACACTAAGCGTCGTTTTTTGCCAAACTTGCAAACTCACCGCTTTTGGGTTGAGTCTGAAAAGAAATTCGTTAAATTGCGCATCTCTACCAAAGGTATGCGCATTATCGATAAAAAAGGAATCGACCAAGTATTGGCCGAAGTTCGTGCACGCGGCGAAAAAATTTAATTTCGCCCAATACGCTGAATCTTAGGAGCATCCATCATGCGAGAGAAAATCCGTTTAAATTCCAGCGCTGGCACTGGTCATTTCTACACTACGACTAAAAACAAGCGCACTATGCCTGAAAAAATGGAAATCAAAAAATTTGATCCAGTAGCTCGCAAACACGTGATCTACAAAGAAGGCAAAATTAAGTAAGTTATATCGTATGTTTTTTGAGGCGTAGGTTTTAGCCTCAAATTAGATAAGTGAAACTTATTTGATTATAAAAAAAGACCTGAGTGATCAGGTCTTTTTTTATTAGTTTTGCTTCGTCTCTGAACCAGTGGTTTGCGTATCTGCTGCCTGCTAGGTTACTTCTAAGACTGGCCATTGTTTTAATTACGATCATTTTGTTTGGCAAGTCCTCTTCTTGTGCAATTCTTCTGTTGTGAATAAGTAGCTGGTTCATTAACCTGTTTTCGATAGGTTATTACCAGATTTATCCACAGGTTTCTCTTTTATTTACCGCTGCTTTATTTTTGTGAATAAGTTTCGAGTAATTCTTAGTTTCGATATAAGTTGTGTCAGTAAACTTAAAGTAGCATCGGATTTTGGTGCGTTTTTCGTTAAAAATTAACGACTTATATGTATTTGTAACAATCAGCTAAGTTTTTTCTGCCAACACAATGTCAGCCAAATAGTTCTTTAAAACTTCAATATGATGAGTTTCTCATCATAAACTTCGGTTGTTGCGCAAGTCCTTGATTTTGTTATTCACATGCAGGGTTAATGAGTTTTTCAGATTGATCGATTAATACTCATAAAAATCAATAATATTGAATAAAATCTTGGTAGACGTTCTATGCAA
The DNA here is from genome assembly GCF_054658315.1 of Sessilibacter sp. MAH1. Classification (NCBI taxonomy): domain Bacteria; kingdom Pseudomonadati; phylum Pseudomonadota; class Gammaproteobacteria; order Cellvibrionales; family Cellvibrionaceae; genus Sessilibacter; species Sessilibacter sp. MAH1. The sequence continues at coordinate 91,736 of NZ_BAAGIC010000005.1, read as the reverse complement.
CAGAGTAAGTAAGTGATTGCTTTAATATTGTCAGCAAGGTTACCCACTAAGTTATGCACAGATTCTGTTGATATGTTTGCATGTCTTGATTAATCGCGCCAAAGCCACGATAACCTAACGCGTTCGACGCAATTTAGCTCAGCGTTACAAAAGCCAAAATGAATCTATTCGCCAGCGTTATTTTTGGTGTGCTAGGAATTTAATACTAATAATTATTGCTAACTTATTGATTTGAAAATATTTAAATGATTTTCTATTGACTGGTTCGTAGATTTTTGATTTGAATAAGTCTTGTTATTTCTTTTGAATACAATTAGTACCTTGCTCTTATACTAGGCGAGTTCATTGGTGTAGCACCTTTGTGTTTCTTGAATAATTGCAAGTATTTTTTCGTTAAAAAACGTCTTTTTTCTCGCTTGCAATAAAAGTTATGCACAGATATTGACTGCGTCGATTTGAGCTTTTTATCTCATAAAAATATACGAACAAACATCCGTTTTTTTAACAACTGATGCTTTGGGTATTTCCCTATCGATTGCGGAGAGAATTTTCTTGAGGTTTGATTCAGAAGTCCGAATTCGCGTAACAGAGTTAGCGTAACAAGAGAGTCAATTGATCATGAGACAACTTACGCCATTGCTTTGCGCTCGATTTGTGTTGGCGTTTATGTGGATATATCAAGGCTTGGTCCCCAAATTGATACGTGTCGCACCGGTAGAACTCGAAATCACGGCCCAGCTGGGATTTAGTGTCAACACGACTTACCTGCTCATTAAATTGGTGGGGTTACTAGAGGTGCTTTTTGGTGTGTTGGTATTTTTTGCGTATCGCAATATTGTGGTGTTGATTGTAAATCTTGTCGCGCTTTTATCGTTAGTGGTGATGGCGCTAGTTCTAACACCGCATATTATGCTGGCAGCCTTTAACCCTATAATCACCAACTTGCCTTATCTGGTGCTTGGGTGTTGGTTATTACAATCCGCAAAACGTGCTTGTTAATGATGATCGTGGTTTAAGCACCGGAACATCTAAGATCTTGCTCTGCGATTAATGCCTGAGAAGTTTTGATATCCCTAAAACCGCCCTTGTTTATAGAAGGAAGTTTTCTTGCCTGAGTTACCCGAAGTAGAAACCACAAAGCGTGGTATTGCGCCGCATTTGGTTGGAAAAAAAGTACGGGAATTAACCGTTCGTAATGGCAAGTTGCGCTGGCCGGTTCCAGATATTATGCCTCGTGAGATAAAGGGCCATAAACTGCTCGATATTTCTCGTCGAGGTAAATATCTATTGTTTGAATTCGAACGCGGAGTAGCACTGTGGCATCTGGGTATGTCGGGTTCTTTGAGAATTTTATTACCGGGCGAGGTACCCGAGCCGAAAATTCACGAGCATGTTGATTTACGTATGGCCGATGGCACCACCTTAAGGTTTAACGACCCCAGGCGCTTCGGTGCACTGCTCTGGTCAGAGCATCCGGTGCAAGAGCATGAGCTTCTTGCGCATCTTGGGCCAGAGCCTCTGACGGACGAATTTAACTGGGAATATCTTTTCCAAAAATCTCGCGGCCGCAAGGTTCCAATTAAAACCTTTGTTATGGACAGCAAAGTTGTTGTCGGTGTTGGCAACATCTATGCGAACGAAGCGCTTTGGGCGAGCGGAATAAAACCGGATAAGGCTTCGGGAAAGGTTACTAAACCTCAGTATCAGCTTCTGGTGGATGAGATCAAAGCAGTTTTATCACGTGCTATTACCCAAGGTGGAACAACCTTACGCGATTTTACGGGTGGGGATGGCAAGCCAGGATATTTCGCGCAAAAACTCAATGTGTATGGGCGTGGCGATCAACCTTGTCGTCGATGTGCGAAACCATTAAAAGAAATTCGTATCGCCAATCGCTCAACGGTGTACTGCAACATCTGTCAAAAGTAGTGTTAGCTCTGATGGTTGCGCCTCAGAGCTAACGCGGAGATTTAACTCTCCGAAAATTTATCTTTTAAGCACTGAGCAATAATAGGTGGCACAAATTTGCTGACGTCGCCGCCTAATGAAGCAATTTCGCGAACCAAAGACGATGAAATATAGCTGAGATGCTCGGCGGGTGTTAAAAATAAACTCTCCATTTTGGGAGACAGAGCGCGATTCATATTGGCAAGCTGAAATTCGTATTCAAAGTCACTCACGGCGCGCAGCCCGCGCATAACCGCTTGCGCGTTTTGCTCTTCGACCATTTTCGCCAATAATACATCGAAACCGATAACCTCAACGTTATCAAGATGCGCCAGAACCAATCGCGCTTGTTCAACCCGTTCTTCCATGGTGAACAGGGGATTTTTTCTGCGGTTTGCAGCAACCGCGACTACAACATGATCAAACAGTCGGCAGGCCCGCTCAACGAGATCGATATGACCGTTGGTAATTGGGTCAAAAGTGCCCGGATAGACAACTTTTTTCATGCTGGGGCTCCTTTATTATTCACTTTTACACCCAGTTTTTCGGGGCGAGAATAGTACCAATTTAAGTAATTGGTACAAGTTCACTTTTCGTCTTAATGTGCGGCGGCACTCAGTAAGTAAAACTCAACCTGACCCGCAGACTTCTGGCGATGTATTTGCCAGTGATTGCTGAGAACTAGGTTGTGATTTTTGGGTGCTTCTAAATAAAGAAAGCCTTCTTCTTTGAGCAGCTGTTTTTGCTCAATGATTTCTAATGTACGCTGCCAGAGATCTTTCGCAAACGGGGGATCGCAAAAAATAATATCGAATGTTCCTGTTTGCGCGATATCGACAGCGTCGAGCCAAGCTAGCGTATCGGTGGCGATAATTTTCCCGTTACTGCAACCAAGCTCCTGCAAATGTGCACCGAGTTTACGACACACCTGATTATCCAGCTCTAACATGACGACTTGATTGGCGCCCCTTGAAAGCGCTTCAAATCCAAGCGCTCCAGAGCCGGAATATAAATCGAGGACATTGGCACCAGGAACTTCAAATTGCAGCCAATTGAACAGGGTCTCTCTGACTCGGTCACCAGTTGGCCGCAGCCCATTGACCTCCATGAAATCCAATTTTCGACCGCGCCACTTGCCGCCGATAATGCGCAGGCTAGAGGCGGATTGGCTCGGCGGAGAGTGTTTCGTGGGATTTTGAGTTTTGGGCTTGCCAACAGAGCGACGCGTCACGGCTTTTTTGCCCCGAAATTGTCTAAGCGTGAAAGCCACTTTATATTGCCGAGGCGGCGATTGATGTCGGTCACTTGGTAACGCGTGCCGGTTAAAGTGACAGAAATTGATTTAGCCATGAAAAATTCTGAGATTAGCCTGTTCAGTGGTAGCATATGCCCTTAGCGTGGGCGCAGAAGTTCGTATTAAAATGCCCGACATTTGCTGCAAATTTCCACTAACTATCAAGAAGGTAAACCAGTTGCGTAACCTTCATCTTGCAGAGATTATCCATAAAACTCATGTTTTTTAAACGTAAATCGAAAAAGAATACTCCTGAAGAAACCCCCGTTGATGCTCAGCTTGAATCATCGGCGGTGGTTGAATCTGTTACGGCTCCTGCGCCGGTTGAAGAAAAACCCGCGAAAAAGAGCTTTTTCCAACGCATTAAATCTGGCTTAACACGCACCAGTAACACGCTCAGCAATGGTCTTGCAAATCTGTTGCTTGGTAAAAAAGAAATCGATGACGAGCTGCTTGAAGAAATCGAAACGCTGTTATTGAGCGCCGATATCGGTATCGAGGCAACGTCAGAAATTATCGATGGTTTAACCGCAAGTATTGAACGTAAGCAGCTCACAGACGGTGATGCGGTTTATCAAGCGTTACAAGCTCACCTTACACAAGTTCTGGACGGAGCCGATAAGCCACTGGTTATCGACACCACTAAGCAGCCTTTCGTGTTGTTGGTTGTTGGCGTAAATGGCGTGGGTAAAACCACGACCATTGGCAAGTTGGCCAAACGTTTTATCAATGAAGGTAAATCGGTTGCCTTGGCCGCTGGCGATACTTTTCGTGCGGCTGCGGTTGAGCAGTTACAGGTTTGGGGTGAGCGCAATAATGTGCCAGTGATTGCACAGCACACCGGTGCCGATAGCGCCTCGGTGATCTTTGATGCGATTCAGTCGGCCAAGTCGAGAAATATCGACGTGGTTATTGCCGATACCGCCGGACGACTGCACAACAAAAGCAATTTGATGGATGAGCTATCAAAAGTGAAACGCGTGATGGCCAAGCTTGATGTCAGCGCGCCGCACGAAGTTTTGCTGGTGCTCGATGCGGGTACCGGACAGAACGCACTAAACCAAGCTCAGCAATTTCACGAAGCCGTGGGCGTTACCGGTTTTGCGTTAACCAAACTGGATGGTACAGCTAAGGGCGGGGTTATTTACGCGCTTTGTAAGCGTTTTGATATTCCTGTGCGATTTGTAGGTGTGGGTGAAGGGGTTGATGACTTGCAACCATTTTCTGCAAAAGACTTTACTGCGGCTTTGTTTTCCAGAGAACCAAGCTAGTCCATTATGATTGTATTTGACCGCGTCAGTAAAAAGTACGGTAGCCGCGATGCATTAAGTGAACTCAGTTTTGAATTAAAAACGGGGGAATTTGCCTTTCTAACCGGTCACTCTGGCGCCGGTAAAAGTACGCTTCTTAAATTGGTCATGCTGATTGAGCGAGCTACACGCGGCCAAGTTTGGGTTAAGGGACAAAACTTAACCCAGCTTGGAGACCGACAAATCCCGTATCTGCGTCGTGATATTGGCGTAGTCTTTCAGAATCACCAATTGCTCGCCGATCGCAATGTTTTCGATAACGTCGCACTACCTTTGCAGATTGCCGGTTTACGCGGTCGAGAAATTGGTCGTCGAGTACGCGCGGCCTTAGATAAGGTTGATCTGCTCGACAGAGAAAAACAATTCCCTATTTCTCTATCCGGTGGTGAACAACAGCGCGTTGGTATTGCCAGAGCTGTGGTTAATAAACCGTCTTTGGTGCTGGCGGACGAACCAACGGGTAATCTTGATCCTGAACTTTCGGCAGAAGTAATGAAACTATTTCTGCAATTTAACCAAGTTGGAGTAACGGTTCTTATCGCCAGCCATGATATTGCTTTGATTCGTGCCATGGGTCGGCGGGTACTGGGCCTATCGGAGGGTAAGCTGGTGCACGATGACATCTTGTCTGTCTCAAGACCCGCGGCCTCAAATCCGGCGGCTTTTCAAGATTAATTTGGCCATATTGTAAAGAATGGATGTGCGCACATGTTAGGGCCGAAAACTGACCGAGCTAAAAACCAAGGCTCAGCAAATTCACGATCGCAAAAGACGGAAAGTTTTTTGTCTCGCCACGCCAATAAACCGGCTTCTCGCGATTCTAAATCTACAAGAAGTCAACGCACCAATGAACCCAAAAAAGCGTCTCGTGCTAGCTCAGCGGGAGCCACTCAAAGCAGAACCCGATGGCAAGAACAGCTAAATGCTTACGGACTGCATCACGTTGATAGTGCGCGCAGTTCTCTGGAGCGTTTATTGTCGGTTCCTGCCCAGAGCCTGCTAACTTGCCTTGTCATTGCCATCGCTCTTGCCCTTCCGGCCATCTTGTACGTGGGTTTAATAAATGTGCAGAGTCAGGCTGAAAACTGGGATCGTCCCGCAAAAATGACCGTGTATCTCAATAAAAAAGCATCGGATACCGCGATCGAGCAGCTCATCAAAACACTTAGAAGCCGCGAAAATATCGATGAACTAGAGTATATCGACGCACAGCAAGGGCTTATCGAATTTCAAAAGGTGTCGGGTTTTGGCGATATCTTAAATTCGCTCGATGAAAATCCGCTACCAAGCGTCATAGTCATCAGTCCAAAAGAAACACGGGTTGATCTTTTAGAGCCGTTAAAAGACGAGCTTAGTAATAACCCCATCGTTGATTCCATTCAATTGGATTTACAATGGGTAGCGAGGCTCCAGCAGTTCGCGCTTTTGGCACAACGAATCGTGTTTGCAATGACCGCTATATTGGGCTTATCGGTCATCTTGGTGATTGGTAATATCATCCGTTTAGCGATCGCCAGTCGTAAAGACGAGATTGTGGTCGTGAAGCTCGTCGGGGCTACTAACGCTTTTGTGCGTAGACCGTTTCTTTATACCGGATTTTGGTACGGTTTAGGCGGTGGATTCCTAGCGTTGTTGATTGTTATCGCCGCGCAAATTTGGTTGGATGGCCCAATCACTCGGTTGACCGAGCTTTATGGCTCGTCTTATCAAGTGCATGGTTTGAGTGCTACCGATAGTGCCATCTTGGTATTTGGCGCATGTGTGCTAGGCTCTTTAGGTGCTTGGGTCGCGGTATCGCGCCACTTGGCGGCAATTAAGCCCAGTTGAAAGCACATATTTATAAAAAAATTGCCAAAAGACCTTGAAATTTAAAGAATCGTCCCAAGACTTGATCCAAAGCATATTTGTTAGGTATTTCAAGTTCTTAGGTGAACTACCAAAATTTTGGCGTTCTAACTAACTAGTGTTACGATTCTTCCCTCATTACTTTGGAGGTATTCATGGGAAATAACTTACAGCCTTTACACGTTCTTGCTCCAGGGCAAAATCTGAACGCGTATATTCAGGCCGTAAACAACTTCTCAATTCTCTCTGCCGAGGAAGAAAAGCAGCTGGCAGAGCAGTTATACTATGAAGAAAATTTAGAAGCGGCGCGTCGATTAGTCTTAGCGCATCTTCGCTTTGTGGTTCACATCGCCAAGTCATACAGCGGTTACGGTCTGAACCAATCTGATCTTGTGCAAGAAGGCAACGTTGGCTTAATGAAAGCCGTTAAGCGCTTCAACCCTGAAAAAGGCGTGCGCTTAGTATCGTTTGCGGTTCACTGGATCAAAGCAGAAATACACGAATACATCTTGCGCAATTGGCGCATTGTTAAAGTCGCCACTACCAAGGCTCAGCGCAAGTTGTTCTTTAACCTTCGCGGCGCCAAAAAACGCCTAGCTTGGTTAACCAATGACGAAGCTGAAGCCGTAGCAAAAGATCTGAACGTCGAAGTGAAACACGTTCGCGAGATGGAAGGCCGTCTTGCCAGTACCGATATGGGCTTTGACGCCGGTGTTGATGACGACGATGAAGTTGCATTTCAAGCTCCGTCTAATTATCTAGAAGATAACCGCTACGATCCGGCCACTCAACTAGAAGACGCAGATTGGGAAGAAAGCAGCACTAACAGCCTAGAGTCTGCCATTGAGCAACTCGACGAGCGTAGCCGCGACATTTTGCAGCAACGTTGGTTGAGTGACGAGAAGTCCACCTTGCATGATCTTGCGGCTCAATACGGTGTTTCTGCCGAGCGTATTCGACAGCTCGAAAAGAACGCTATGAAAAAGGTGCGTACCATAATCGAAGCCTAATCTTGATGTGTGGTAAATACTGAAAAAGCCGTGCTTGCACGGCTTTTTTATGTCTGTACACCGAGTAATTGCTCAATAATGACCTATTCGGTCGTAAACTAGAGTATTATCCCGCCCCAAATCGAACAGTCCATTTGCTCGAACAGTTTCGTCAGTGACAGATGTTCGTCTAGATGCATATTCACAGTGTTCTAAATAATGACTAAATTTTTCGCTTTATTTGCCGCTTTCAACGGTCTTGTCGCGGTCATTCTGGGTGCCTTTGGTGCTCACGGCTTAAAAGGCAAGATTCCTGAAGTGCTGCTTAGCGCTTATCAAACCGGTGTTCAGTACCATTTTTATCACATTCTTGCGCTGCTATTCATTGTTGCGTTGGCAGTATTGAAGCCGGTAAGTCGTTGGTCGCAATTAAGCGGATGCTTTTTTATTGCCGGAATTATTTTGTTTTCGGGAAGTTTATACGCGATTGCCTTGGGTGCGCCTCGTTGGATCGGCCCGGTTACACCACTCGGCGGTCTATCGTTTATGTTAGGTTGGGTGATGTTATTCATTCACCTAATTAAAACTGATCTTACTTTTATCGACTAATTTTTTACTGAATTACGTTTCATGTCAGATATTTCATACCCCACTAAACCGGAATTTAAAGAAAAATCCATTCGCAGTTTTGTCATTCGCGCAGGCAGAATGACAGACAGTCAAAAACGCGGCTTTGAATCCGCGTGGCCCGAGTTTGGCTTGAGCTTGTTTTCGGGTCGAATAGATTTGGAAAAAACCTTTCCCAATGTTGGCCCGTTGGTTGTAGAAATCGGATTCGGTATGGGCGACTCACTGCTTGATATGTGTATTAATGAGCCTGAGAAAAATTTTATCGGAATTGAAGTTCATCCTCCTGGTGTAGGACGATTAATTAACAGTGCGCAAAAAGCCGGTGTTAAAAATTTAAAAGTATTTATGGCTGATGCTAATGATGTGATAGAGGATTGCATTCCTGATGATAGCATCAGTCGATTACAGGTGTATTTTCCTGATCCATGGCATAAAAAGAAGCACAATAAACGACGAATTATTCAGCCCAATTTTATTAATGCAACCCTGCCGAAATTAATTACCGGTGGCTGCTATCATTTTGCAACCGACTGGCAAGAATACGCTGAGCAAATGCTTGAAGTGTTAACAGAAGAAACTCGTATCGTTAATACCAGCTTAACTCAGGATTATTGCGAGCGGCCAGAGCACCGGCCAAAAACCAAGTTTGAACAACGTGGCGAAAATTTAGGACATGGTGTTTGGGATTTAATTTTCACCAAGCGTTAAACGTATAGGAGTTTTTGATTTATCCTGAATTATTAATCGCGCGAATTCGTACATCAATCTCACTAACAATAAGTTATTGAAATTGTAGAGAAATTAAAAATTCTATTGTAAACGATTAGCTTTGATTAAATGGTAAATACGTTAATCAAAGACTCCTATAGATTACTCGCAACCTTTCGAGCAGCACCCGGTAAATACATGTGTTATTCAATCGACACATCACCGGGTGTATATCTCACCGACATACCTACACAACGTAGACCTTCAGTCGGTTCGTACGGATCTTAATATTTCGATAATTTTTTGCTAACTAATTGGCGAGAAATAAACGTGAAATCTGAATCTCTAAATGTAATCTTCTTCGTTGCGATGATTTTTACGCTGGGAATGAGATGGTGTTGGATTAAGATATTGACTAACCAAAATATAAAGTAATAGCGACCGCATTGGTAACCTCCATGGTATAAGTGATAATTAAGATGTCCTGATGAAATAATAACACACAGTGCCAGCTTGAATGAATGTATAAAAATAAATTTTCTGAAATTAAAAAATTTTAGACAAGTTACGAAGTATTAACCGGATTAATTTTCAGGGATTAATTCAATTATTTTAAAAAATGGAAAAATAGTACGTTAATCACTGATTAACTATTTCACGAATCCCTTTCAAGAATCTATTTAAACTAGCGAAGTGATGATTATATTCATCACTCTTAAATTATATTAAAAAATAATTTCCCGTAAAAAATACATCGAAATATCGTTTTCCACATTCATTCCATCAACACTTAAAATTTTGAATTTTTGTACAAGTAGGTTTGTGGTAGGCGTCGTAAATACAACGACGTATCTTGAACAAACGATAAATAAAGGAAGCTCTGATTAACCTAGAGTTTCCAGCGACACAAGGATGTGTCGCCAATTTCAAGAACCGTAAGTGATTGAAATTGTGAAGAAATTGGAAATCGTATTTTCAATTTCTGTGCTCTGATTAAATCATGGATGAGTTAATCAGAGCTTCCTAAAGGTTCCTTGGTAAAAATTCTTTAGTAAAAGCTCTTTAATAAAAGTCCTTTAATAATAGGCGCTGTTTTAGGAAGCCATTAACTAGCATTTTAATATATTAAAATTTTCTACAAGTGGTAGTTTCTATTAAGTCAAAAAAATGGCTACAGTGTTTAAAAGAACCTTCCTAAAAAAATGTTTCGTCTGAAACCCCGCCGTTTATTTTTTTAATTCTTATACCAAGCCGACCATAAGTTAAATAAAACTATATTTTTTTTTCACAAGCTGGGCTCTATTGGATCTGTGATCTATACCTAAAAGACTTCCCAAACAGTTGGGTAATTCACACCTATATCTCGAGTTATTTTGGTGCCTGTTTTGGGGCCAGGGAAATCTCGTAATTACTCTAGGAGAAAATAGATGGTTGGAATGTTGAGAAAAATAATAAATAAAAAATCGCTGTTGGCGTGTTCAATTTCGGTGGCGGCACTGACACTAGGTGCATGCAGTAGCGGTGGTGGCGGTGGCAACTCCGGCAGTTCTACACCGGTGTCTGTGTTTGGCGAAGCAGCCAAAGGCATCGTGATTAACGGTGTAGTAACCGTTTATCCCATTACCGGTGGCGATATTGATACCAACACGGTTTTAGGAACCGGTGTAACCGATAGCACGGGTAGCTACGATAGTATTGAGCTTACGAATTATTCGGGTGGTCCCGTCGCCGTTCGTATTACAGCCGCAAGTGACGGCAGCACCATGATGCGTTGCGACTTATCCGCCGGTTGCGGAACAGGTATCGCATTTGGTGATGATTTTCCTCTTGAAGATTTTGAATTAGACGCCGTATTACCAGAAGTTACCGCTAATACTGTTTCTGTTGCGGTTACACCGCTAACAACAGTGGCCAGCCAGCTTGCATTAGCTAATTTTGCCATGGGTACCGAAACCGATATTTTAGCGGCGATTAATAACGCCAACACCAGCGTCGCCAATCGCTTTGGTCTATCTGGCAGTGTTACCGAATTTGATGTGGTTGATGTCACCAACCCGGCCGATGTCGCCTCCGCCGAACAAAGTTCGTTGCAGTACAACTTGTACAACGCGGCAATTGTACAAGCGATACTGAGTGACAACAGTGGGGTTTCTATTGCGCAAGCGGTACAAGCTTTTGCTAATCAATATGTTGACAATGGCGGCCTTGCCGATACCGAAATCGACGGTGCGCCTGGTATCACGTTAGAAGACGTTTTATTGGGAGCTTCCGTTGTTATCGATAGCGTGCAAATGCTGCTTGCCGATGCTGGATTAAATGTTGATTTGGGTTCTCTTGAAACCGCAATCGATACGCAAGCAATGATCGCTGGCAACGGCAGTACAGACCCCACCGATGGTACACCGGACGACAGCGTGGATGCAACTGAATTGCAGCTTGCGAAAGACGCGGTATCGGATGTTCGTACCTTGGTAACTAGCTTTGACGTAACTAGCTTTAATACGTTTGCGGATGAGTTGAGCCTTGCCGGTGACGCAATCAGCGACGGTACTCTTCAATCTCTTGAGGCTTTATCTCTCGCGTCTCAAGCAATTGCACGTGCCGTTGAGTTTATCGAACTTCAACAATCCACTGATTCGCAATACGTTGATTTAATCACCGGTATTACGGTTGCTATCAGCGAAGATACCTACACGGTTGATGAAGACGTTGTTGTCTTGGTGGACGACTTCACCGAAGTGAGCGTACCCGTATCGCTTGAAGCTGTGGCGAGTAATATCACATTGACCGAAACCATTGGCCAAACCACTAACGACGGCGGCGCCATTGATTCAATGGATACGGTAGACCCATCTGTTAGCACATCCGACTCAATCACCACCGAAGTTGATGTGACCTTAGATGTAAGCGGCAGCGCTGGAGTCGCAGGTGTTGTTTCTGTCTCCATCACCGGCGGCACGGCAAATGTTGCGCTAACAATTACCGATACCGACGCTGGTTTGGTCTCGGAAGATTTAGGCGATGGCACAACATTGTCTGGTGCAGGCTTAGAGTCACAATATGAAGCCACCAACGTCGGTTTGTCTTTGGATGTGGAAATTGCGCAATTAACGCTTGATAATCCAGTCACCTTCGAAGGATCAATATCATTCGATAGCAACGAAATTACCGGTAGCGATAGCGAGTTTTTGGGTGCGATCGTCGATAGCTCCGACAGTACAGGACTTGCCTTTATTACCGAGTTCAGCGAAAGCCTTGCGGTAGGTCAGGTCACACTGGCTTTATCTGGAGAGTTCGCAAACGCGTCTGGCGAAAGTTTAACGGCTTCTTTAACCGTTAATGGTGATGCAACGGGCCTATTATTTAGTTGTGTAGAAACCGAAAGCGTTGATCTAGCGACAGGCGTGTTAACCTTGTCTGAAGACTGCTTAGGTGAAACCGAAGACAGCTTTGTTGATGTTACCTTTGGCCTTGGTTTTGTGCTTGATCTAGACGGCGTGTTGAGCGATGTCTCCGTATTACTTGTTGGCGAACGTACAGGGTTAGATACCGCAACAACAACCGCGGCTATTTCATACGATGAAGTGCAATTGCAATTCGGGTTAGATTTAACAACGCTCACGACTGCACCCAGCGAAATTACCATCGTTAACCAAGACGACGTCGAAATTACTTTGGCGGAAGATTTAGACGGCGTTATTTCGGGTTCGATCAGTCTCAACGGAACTGTGTACGGTTTAATTGAAGAAAACGATAATGGCTTGGTAACAATCAATTATATTGATGGCGTCTTCGAGTCACTGTAGAAATCTCTGATTAATTCATCACGATTTAATCAGAAGACAGCAATTGACAATGCAGTTTCGAATCTACTCCCAACTTCAAGAACTTACCGTTCTTGAAGTTGGCGACAGATTCTTGTGTTGCTGGAAATTCTAAGTTAATCAGTGTTTTCTATTCATTGTTCAATTAATAAATTTACTACCCCTCTAAAAAGGACGTGCAAGCGTCCTTTTTTATCTCTGCTCATTTTTATATTTAACCTATTAAATTCAAAACAGCTGCGAAGATTATTTTTTAATTTAAACGGCAGAATAAGGCACGTCGGCTAAAGTTAAAGAAAAGCCTCTGGGAACCTCTGATCGACTCATCGATGATTTATTCAGAAGACGGACATTTCAAGCTCTTACCGCTCTTGAAATTGACGGCATATCCATGCGTCGTCAGAAACGATGGGTTAATCGGCGTTTTCATTAATAATAATTAACGTAATTGTTGGTACATTTTCTATGAAGAAGAGTTGTTTCTCTTGCCAAATTTTAATGCTGGTGTTGTTGACGGTTGTTCAGCCAGTAAATGCCAAAGATCATATCGTAAAAAAAGACAGTGGAATCTTTATTGAGGTCGAAAGTTTTTCTTATAGCGAACCCGCAGCCATTAAACAATTAATCGACAGTTTTGAAGGCCCAGAGCCAGATTCTGGTGAAGTGGCTTTTACCTTTAACAAAGCAGCGATTGGTGGCCGTTTTGGCAGTTGGGAAGTAGCGGTTTTTACACGTTACGATTATTTGCTCGAATTTAATTCCGACACCGTAGAATTGGTGTATCGCGAAGAAAACGATTTACCCTTCCCTATCGATCGCACCTACCACATTAATCTTGAACCAAATCATATTCAAGCCAATGGTATTTCGTTGGCCAAAAGTTTTCAGGTTCATAAAAATGTAATCCTAACGCCAACCATAAATTATCTCGATGCTGATTCTGTTACGCGTGGTTATTTACGAGGAGAGGTGAGTGTTGATGAACAAGGTGATTACGAGGGTGAGTTATTACTGAATTACATTTACGAAGAAGATATTTTGTTGGATCGCGAACAAGAAACCATTTCTGGAAAAGGTTATAGCATTGATTTTTCAGCCTATTGGCAAATTAATGATAAATTATATGCCGCACTCGACTTTGTAGATTTATATTCCGAAATTCAATGGAACGACGTAACCTTTACGCAAGCCAGAGCCAATACTAATAACGTTATTTTTGACGATGAAGGTCGTCTGCAAGCAGTTCCACTGTTGTCTGGAATTGAGAGTTTTCGCGACTTTACGCAAACCTTGCCTTTTCGCGGCAGGTACGAGATCACTTATAATTTTTATAAAAACCTCTCGCTTACTGGCGAAGTTAAACAGGTTGAAGAATATTTATACCCACGGCTTGCATTGGGGGCCGATTGGGGGCGCTGGGGTATTGCCGGTGGCTACCAATTTGAGACAGAGGCAATCGACTTGCGTTTAATAACACCTTATCTCGATTTGTTTCTGGCGGCCGATTCCAGTGATTACGAGGATGCGCGCAGTATCACCGTTGGTTTGAGCATTCGATTACCCATTTTTTAAGAAGTACTGATTAACCTAGAGGTTCCAGCAACACAAGGATGTGCCGGCAATTTCAAAAACAGCAAGTATTTGAAATCATGAAAAATTGAAAATCGTATTTTAAATTCTGACCTTTGAATAAATTGCGGAAGAATGCATCACATTTTTTGTCACAGCAATAACCTCTATTTTAAAAACCTGCTATTAAAGGAAACTCCGATTAACCTAGAGTTTCTCGCGACACAAGGATGTGTCGCCAATTTCAAGAATGGTAAGTGATTGAAATTGTGAAGAAATTGGAAATCGCATTTTCAATTTCTGTCCTCTGATTAAATCATGGATGAGTTAATCAGAGGTTCCTAAAGTAGGAAAAAATCGAGAGTCTTCACATAAATCGCAACTCTCCGATTAACCCTCCTTAATGTGTGCAGCGAACGGTAACTGATCCGGCGATTTTTATTCGAGTTAAAGCGTCAATTACTGTTTGTGTATAACATTAACAAAACCTACTGTGCCGTCAGAAGCGTTAGGTTAAGCCGCGTTATGTATTGTAAACAAGACTGATCTTGGTCTGATACAGCGCGGCCTTCTGGGCGTAGTCACATTTACGTTTTCTAACCGTAACGATTAGATACAAGACGTGCTTGTATCCTCCATTGATGCAGTTACACTAGCGCCTGCATTGCCTCGTTTTAAATGTTGGTCTTGTTTTAATTGATGGTATTAAAACCGTAAGTGTTCAGGGTTAAAAATATGTCTCGGTGGTTTGTGTTGTTGTGCGTAGCTTGCTTAAGTGGTTGCGAGACTGGTTATATCTGGTCTTTAGAATCGCTAGGTTTTCAACGTCAAGAAATTTACATTAACAGCCTCGGCAATTACCAAGATGAGTTAACCGCAGCCGAGCGAATTGTTGTGCAGTGCAGTGATGCCTCGGCACAGGCCGATACATGCACAAAAGAGTTAAAATCCGCGGCCACAGCTTTACAAAAACAGACCGATTCCTTTAAGCGTGCCGGAAAATTATGGTTTCGATCGGAGTCGAAGTCTCAAGAGTTTGATGAAACCGGTAGCCTTAAGCAACAAATGGCTGACATTAATAACGCTGCCGACTCAGTTATTGAAAAAGCCGTGGCAATTCGCAAACAACTCAAACGCGATAAATCAGAACAAAACACAGTCACCGATACATTAAATGAAGAGTTCGGTTTATTGCACACTCAAATGATCGAATTAAATCAAAAAGTTGATGATTTAACGTTTTGGATTGAAGCCGGATCATTGCTTCAGCCAGAATAATTCCCTTTCCGTAAAAGCAAATTGCGTTACTTGTAGAAGATGTCTACAAGAACGGCGCCGCTTGCCTGCTAATAATGGGCGATAGATGTTAATAGGAAATCTATTAGAACATCTATTCTTTGAGTGCTTTTCGTCCGTTTAAGTACCTAATTATCTTTCAAATTATCGTCATTCCTGAATTTGGAGAAGCAACACATGAGTAAAAAAGTAGCGGTAGTATTGTCCGGTTGCGGAGTCTTTGACGGCGCCGAGATATACGAGTCGGTATTTACATTGCTGCGTTTAAACGAAGCTGGCGCACGTATCGAGGCTTTCGCGCCGGATATCAAGCAATTGCACGTTGTAAATCATCTCAGTGGTGAAGTTGCCAAGGGTGAAACTCGAAATGTCTTGGTTGAGGCAGCACGAATTATGCGTGGTGATATTCAGCCTTTGTCTGAGGCCAAGGTCGAAGATTTTGATGCGCTAATCGTTCCCGGTGGTTTTGGCGCGGCAAAAAATCTGTGTGATTTTGCGGTAAACGGTGTTGGTTTACAGGTCAATGAAGAGTTTTTAGCCTTCGCCAAGCGTTTTCATGAAGCTGGTAAACCCATTGGTTTGATATGCATCTCCCCGGTAATGGCCGCCGCAATTTGTGGCGCGGGCGTAAAATGTACCATTGGCCGTGATCTAGACACCGCCAAGGCAATCGCTGAATTGGGCGGTGATCACCAAGACTGTGGCGCGCGCGAGTTTACATATGATGAAAACAACAAGCTCGCGACCACACCGGCTTATATGCTGGCCGAAAACATGATTGAAGCCAAAGAAGGTATCGATAAGTTGGTCGATAAAATATTAGAGGTCGCCTAAGCACTACTGTCGGAGTTCGTGCAGGTATCCATTGGAGGCAACCGCGTAAAAAACGCCCTTTTGCTTAGCGAAGCTAACCGCTAACACCGATGCGGAGGTGGGTCGCCACGCATCGCGTTTTGGCAGTTTCCAGGTTTCCAGCAACTTGCCGGTTTCGGCCGACCATAACTGCACGATCTGGTCGGGACGACCGGTAAGCAGGAGTCGATCATCGTCACTGAAGGCGGCCGTGGTGAAGCGGCTGCCGCGTGCTAAACGCTGGGCACTCAAAGGTAAGGTCGTTAAGGTCTTGCCGTTGGCGGTGTTCCAAATCTCGGCCTTGTCGTATTGAGCAACCACAAAAGCCGTTCTACCGCTGGGACTCAAGGCAACATCAACCACGTCGTCTTCGTAGCGCTTCTCCAGGACTTTTTTTCCCGTCGACAAATCCCACAATATTGCAAAGTCATCCTCTGAGCCGGTCAATACCAATTGGCCGTCATCGCTAATATCGATAGTCAATACTGTATCTTGATGGCGCAGAGTACGCACTAAAGAGTTTTTTTTGGCCGCATAGACAACCGCGGTATTATTGTTGAGAGCCGCCGCGACTAAATCAGCCTGATTTGAGGCCGCCAAATCCATCGGTTCCGCAGGAAGTTGTAAATAAGCACTTGCTTTCCCTGAGGTGGTTGACCAGAGCACAAAGTTTGACTCTTCTGCGGTTACTGCCCAGGCACCTTCCGGGGAAAACGCCGTAGCAACAATTTCTGAATAGTTGCCCTGAGTGTGGTTCCAATTAAAAATCCGCTCACCTTTACTCTCCCACAGGCTGGCACCGTGATAGATCGAACCAACTACCGCATGAGAACCGTCACGACTCAAAGAGGCGCTATACAGGCCCTGTTTGGCAACCTCAACCGAGCGTTTAGGTGACGCTTCAAAACAGCCGCTTAAGCAAAAGCTGAGCGACGCTAGCCAAACTATGTGTGCAGAAACTCGAACAGACATCCGAACCACTCTCATAACAATAATCAGAGTTATCGGCAAAAGCACAAGATTATTCAGAGTGTCCAGTAAAAATATATCATTTAGAAAATGGGCAACAATTCAAGCGATGAGCTCGGGCGAGAAAAGAAAAACAATAGGTCGGGTAGGCAGGCAATAAGGGAGAAAATTCGAGCGCCACAATAACGCTCGATGAAATATCAAGAAGACTTTTCGGTTGATAAGGCTTCGTGCTTATGGGCATTGTGCAAGACATCAATCATTTGATCTTCGGCCTCAAAGCGATGGGCAAGCGTTTCGCCCATAATCGATAAATCTCCAACTAGAGTGCTTAAATCGTCGATTTCGGCGTATTTATCGTTAAAATCGAGCAGGCTTTCGGTGGTTTTATCGATGGTTTGATAATAATCGGCGGCCTTTTTTAGACCTTCTGTATCCTCAAAGTGACGGCCTTCTTCGATTAAGTTCTCGTAAACTTCAAAATGACCGGCCGAAACGTAATCTACCAACAGCTGACACAGCTTTAATATCTTAGGGCCGTACTCAGGATCGCTGTCTTGGAAAGATTTAACACCACTTAAGCTGCAAAACAGAACCAAAAGCTCCTGACGCTCTGCCAGCCAACGATCAATAATTTCATTTACTCCGCCCCAGCGTTCTTGTGCGGTGCGACAGCCTTCCAACATGGTAATTCCTTAGTGTTTTTGTATTGTATAAAATGAATTCAAGATGCATGAATTTCATAACCACTGTATGAAGAAGATAGAATAACTCACGCCTGTGGGCAAGTAGAATCGAAACCCATGGTGAACTGAGTGATAAATCGTTACTTATGGAAAAACATTAAGACGATAAGAAGTAAACGCTATATTGCTTTGACGTTTTAAAGACGCAAAAAAGGCATAATCAAATTCGATAGCGATAATTTTTTGGAAATTGTCAAGAATGCCGTAAATCGTAAAGTTGGCATATGTCAACAGAAAAATCGGTGGCAAGCTAATCGACGCCATCACAAGTGATTCTACCTAACTACAACTAGATCGCACAATAAAAGTAGAATTTAATAACGAAACAGTATGTATATAACCACAGTTATTGTTGACGCTTGTTTAAAATGTTAGATAGTATTTATTCACTTACTCAGATGTACTCATGAACGCACAACGTTAATAAAATCTCCTCAAAAAATAGACCGAACAAAATGCATTTACCAAATGTAAGTTATTTCAGTAATTTGGTAATGGTTTTTTTACGCAAAAGATGGCATCCGTAAAAGTATAATTTGTAAAAGATGCAGTCGTTAAAAATACAGTTTGTAAAAAGGTGCCGTCTGTAAAATGTTATGTTTATAGGAAACTCTGATTAACCTAGAGTTTCTCGCGACACAAGGATGTGTCGCCAATTTCAAGAACGGTAAGTGATTCTTGGCAAGCACTTTTTCAAGTTTTTTTCGTCGCTCTTTTTATCTTAAAAATCACTTCGAAATTTGCCAGAACCTTGTCTTTAGAAAGCTTAATTCTTAGAACTAAAACCTTCTATTTAGGAAGCTTTGAAAACCCTTTTAATAAATGGCTTTCTTTTTCTTCCTGGACAAGAGGGCGCGCATTATACGCAACCTTTTGTTCTTGGCAAGCACTTTATTCAAGTTCTTTTCGATGGGCTTTTTTACTCAAAAATCACATCGAAAACTGCCAGAACCTTGCTTGAAAAAACTCAATCTTTATAGATGAATCTTTTCTTCAAGGAGCCTTTGAAAACCCTTCTACAGCAGGCTTTCTCTGTACCCCTTGGCAAGAGGGCGCGAACTATACGGAATATATTTTTAGCTGACAACTCTTTTTTAGAATTATTTTTACCAAAAGAAATAGAGCAATATTTGAACAATTATAAGCAGCGCAACTAACGGCATGGCCCAACGGGAAATTTTGGAAACTTCCTCTGGACTGTAGCTTTTCCCGTAACGTTCAAGTACAGGAATTAAAATAAACAACGCAATAAACAATATTCCCAATATAAGCAATAGATTCACTGTGTTTTACTCCTCTCTGGTTTTTACCTTTCTACTAGTTCAGAGTGTGTTATCACACAATTTCTCCCAGCATCTTTTGCTTTATACAGCGCTTTGTCTGCGTTTTCGAATACTTCAGCTATCGTACTTTCACCTTTAAAGGCACAAATCCCGAATGATGCGGTAACGGTTATGGGTTCTTTTTTAAATCTGAAAGCGGTAGTGGCAATTTTTTGCCTTGCATTATCAATTGCTTTTTCTGCCAAAGATATTTCGATATTAACCATAATTAATACGAACTCTTCACCTCCATACCTACAAACTAACCCCAAATTTCCTAATGCTTTTTTCAAGATTGTCGCAACAACTTTTAAAACACGATCACCAGTTTGATGGCCGTACGAATCGTTAAATTTTTTAAAATGATCGATATCGCACACACATATCATTAATGGCTGTTTGGTAGATTTCCATCGCTCGTATTCTAAATATATTTTTTGATTATAACTTTCACGATTGGGTAAGCCTGTCAATGGATCGTGTAATGACCTGTACTTATGCAACTCCAACTCTTGCTTTATCTTATTATTCTCTTCTGCCAGCAACTCTAATTGTTTTAAGAGCTCTCCTTCATAATTTTCGTCCACTTGGCTTTCAACAAAGACATCGAAGGTATTAAATTGCTGCGCAAGCTCATCCAACCCTTCATTCACTGAGTTTTTTAACAACTCTAACGTATCAATTTCATTAATGTCACTTTTTAACTTGTTTAAACCGTCGTTTAAATTATTTTTGCAATGTTGCAAATCTTTTATCTGCTCAGCTTTTATCTTATTTTTTTGACTGTATAAATCCGCTAATTTTTTTAATTCTACGTCAACCCAATTTAGATATTCTTCGAATTCTTTATTCGTCGTAGCTAATGCTTGTAAAAACAAATCTCGAACATCTTCCAAAACTACCACTACTTCAAACCAATTCAACCCATGATCTAAACGTTGTTTGGTTGCAATGAATTTTTCGCGCACACAATCTTCAATTTCAACACTGGTTATCATCTCATCGAGGATTTTTACAACCTTTTGCTCAATACTGGTAAATTCTTTTGAAGCAGGAGAATTATTATCTTCAATTTTTTTTTCGATCTTACGATATTTTTCCTCTACAAAATCGTCTGTTTCTTTTCGCTTAAGATCACTGATCTCTTCATCCGTATCAACTATCTCATCATGCTGCGGGTTTATTTTAGGTTCTTCTATTACACTAAATTCACCTTCAATTATTTCCGACTCTGATTCTTTTGGCGTTTCGTTGGGTGATTTTTTATCGAGAGGAGCTTCAGTTGGTTTTTCTTGGTTGTTATTCTGAGGTGTAACTTCTTCCTTTATTTTTGCTTTTGTGCCTAGAATTTTTTGCCACCAGGTTGGCCGCGATTCAATGATATCGCTAAGTGTGTTCGAATGAAGTTCCGATATCTCGCGCAGTAATTGGGGGTAAGCGTGAATATTTTTTGCTCTTTGGTTCAGTTGCTTGCCAAACTTCTGAATCTTTTGTTTTGTAGATGACTCTGGATTCAGCGATATTAATGACGAGACAAGGTTATCGAACGCCTCTTTGGTTACCGATTCGCGAGTCGCACGCCGACTGATCACCTTTTGTGCAACCGTTGCTAGGCTGTCGGCCTTAATCGGGCCCGAACTTCGGCTGATGATTTTTTTAAAAATCTCATCAAGATCAGGATCAACGGTCTCACAGGCGCGAGCAAGTACAGAAATGTTTTCTTGAAGCTTGTTGATCTGATTTTGGTATCGTCGCTGTTGTGTTTCTTGCTCATCTAACGCCGATAGATATTTGTCACGCCAGTTGGTGCTCATCATACCTCCTAACTTGAAATTACAATTCAGTATAGATGGCACTGGACGATGTTGATTTGACAAATTGAGGGTAAAAAAAAGCCCGGTTATAAACCGGGCTTAACAACGTAAATTCTGTTAGCTGTGTATATTTTAACTTTGCTTTTCAGCTCTGATTTTATCAACCAAGAACTTGGCAACCTTTAACATACCTTCTTGACCGCCAGCCAAACCTGAAGCTACTCGATACTTACCATCAACAATAATTTCTGGAGTGCCTTGAATACCGTAGCTACGTGCACGTGAATTGGCCTGATTTACTTGGCTAACCACACCGAAAGAGTTGTAGGTCTTCTTGAAGGTTTCTGCATCTACGCCAAAGTCGGCGAAAAATTCACCAAGCGTTTTCTCGTTGGCAAGTCGTTTACGATCTATATTAAGGGCATTGAAAAGCGGTTGATGAAGCTGATCGTGAATGCCTAAAGCTTTAGAAACATAGAAAGCACGGGCATGAACTTCCATAGGTGCATTCCAGATAGCTGGAGACTGTACGAACAATACGTCTTCAGGAAGTGTTTTTTCCCATTGCTGGACCATAGGCTCAAACGCAAAGCAGTGGCCGCAGCCATACCAGAACACTTCCGTCACTTCTATTTTGTTGGGATCTTGAGTTTGAACCGGTTGCTTGATCACCTGATAATGAACACCTTCTTGGTATTCTTCTTGAGCCTGAACGCCAAAAGCCATCGCTAATAGCATCATGAAAGTGCTCAAAGTGATTCCTATCAATCGCATTATCTTGTTCTCCAGTAAAAATTTTCTTGGCCCTTAGACATAAATATAGAGATCAGTTCCAAGAATATATGTGTATTTTCTTATGAGGTTTAGGATCACGGTATTGGTTATTAGTTTCTAGCGACCTGTAAAAACTGTACAAACATCCAAAAAGCTGAACCCTATTTAGAACGAATATTTCGGCATATCTTTCAGGTATAAGTTTCAGACATAAAAAAAGCGGCCTAAGCCGCTTTTCTATTGATGCTAGATCAGTTAAGGCCAGCAATGAAGTTTGCTAATCCCACTAACTCCGCATCACTTAGGTTAGCAGCAACTTTGCGCATAATTGCTTGCTCGCCATCATTGGTTCGCTCACCAGCGCGGAAGGCACGTAGCTGTTTTTCAACATACTGTGCGTGCTGGCCACTCAAACGTGGAAAGCCTGCTGGTGAATTACCTTGCGCGGTTGGAGAATGGCAACCCATACACGCTGCAACACCGGTCTCTTTATTACCGGCGCGGAAAATTTCGCGACCAAGCTCTAGGCCATCAACCTTAACACCGGCATTGGTAAGTACTTCAACAGGTTTAGCACCGCTCAACTGCATGGTTTGGCTGTCGAAATAAGCTGCGATGTCTTTTAGGTCTTGATCGCTCATATTAGTAAGTAGGCCAGTCATCTCAAGGACTTGACGACGACCTTCTTTAATATCAGTTAATTGCTTGTACAAATATTTATCACCCAAACCTGCTAGTTTAGGAAAGTTTGGTGCTGGCGAATTACCATCGACACCATGACAGGCAGCACACACGAGAGTTTTTGCTTTACCTGCTTCAGCGTTGCCTTCGGCGAGAGCTGTTTGCGCGCCGATTAAACAAACTGCGACCATGAATACTTGCTTAACTGTCTTGTACATTGGCTAATCCGTAAGGTTTGTCAGTTCAAATTCTCTCAGGTGTTGGCGGCATTGCGCCTATTTTTTTAGATATCCAACACTACTTCAGCGGGCAGCACCGGCAAAAATACACCGTTATTGCTAACCCCTAAACTCAAAAGCCCGATATTATATACAAAGCCTTGCTTAAGGCACTAATTTTTATGAAGACCTGCCCAATTGCCGATCTATGTCAAAACTTGATTTTACCCAAGCCGCTTTCTTTCAAAGCGCACCAACTCTCGCTACTTGTCCGCCTGAACAAGGGTCTGAAGTAGCATTTGCCGGCCGCTCCAACGCCGGAAAGTCCAGTGCCATCAATTGCCTAACAGGAAACGGCAAACTCGCACGCACCAGTAAAACCCCAGGTCGCACTCAGCTGATCAACTTTTTTAACATTACGGACGAACAGCGTTTAGTGGATCTTCCCGGTTACGGCTTTGCCAAGGTTCCATTAGCAGTAAAGAAAGAGTGGGACAAAAATTTATCGCAATATTTGCGTGAAAGGAGAAGTTTAAAAGGATTAGTACTGCTAATGGATGTGCGTCAACCGATGAAAGAGTTCGACACCATGATGATCAATTGGGCGGTAGAAGTTGACATGCCTGTCCATATTTTGCTCACCAAAGCGGACAAACTCAAAAAAGGCCCCGCGAAAACAACACTATTAGATGTGCGCAAACACTTAAAAGAAGCCGATGTCGATGATTTAATCTCAGCCCAACTTTTTTCTTCTCTGAAAAAAGAAGGCGTTGAGGAATTGAAAAGTGTTTTATCGAAATGGTTGACGATACCAACCAAAGATATCGAGACCTCGCCGGATACAGAAAGCCCTGAGTAATTCAGGGCATTTTATTCTGTTGGTTTAAAGTAATTTTTTAGAGCAATTTTTTTATTCGGGCGCTGTTGCCGTAACAACGGGTTCACTGGCGAAGCGATCACGAACGCTCAACAAGGTTGGGTATTTGTCGAAGGAGTATAACTTTCTGAATTCGGCCCAGTCGATGAGTGTAATCAAACACAATGTTGCGTAGTTGAGCTCTTCAAATGCACCGGCTTTTGCTTGTGTTTCTAACCATGCCAAGCTATCTGGAATACGCTCATGCTGAAGCTTAAACATCAACACGTCTTTGCTGGTTTCCAATTTTGAGTTGTTACCCAAAAATAAAATAATCAGCGCGTCGGTTACCGAGTCGACTGCGCTTATTAAATTGTGTTGATCCAGCGTTGGTTTTGGTAAATCCAGTTTTTCTAACAAGTAATTAGCAATTACGTGCGAATCAAAAATCGTTTTATCACCATCAATTAAAATTGGCAGTTTGCGAATAGGTGTTAATTTTGCAAATTCGGCCCGCGTTTTATCGTCGTAAACATTGACAACTTCAAATTTAAAATCAGTGCCTTGCAACAGCATTCTGATACGACGCACGTATGGAGAAGGCTTCGATCCGTAAACTGTGATGCTCATAAATCTCTCCTAAATTGATCTTGTTATTTAATTAATGGGCTTCGTCCCAATTATTTCCAAATCCTGCTTCTACCAATAACGGCACGCTTAATTCAGTCGCCGACGACATAATTGCGCACACTTTTTCTTGCACGAATTCCAGTTGACTCTCGGCAACTTCTAGAACCAATTCATCGTGAACCTGCATAATAATGCGTGCATCGGTAGCGCTATCTTGCAGCCAGCCATCCACTAAAATCATGGCCTTTTTGATGATGTCGGCGGCGCTGCCTTGCATAGGCGCGTTGATCGCTGTGCGCTCGGCGGCTTGGCGACGCATACCATTGGTAGAATTAATTTCGGGTAAATACAGCCGACGTCCCATGATGGTTTCAACATAACCGCGTTCTTTGGCGCTGGCTCGAATCTCATCCATATATTCGGCAACGCCGGGATATTTTTCGAAGTAGCGATCGATATAACCTTGGGCATCGTTGCGACCAATATTCAGCTGTTTTGCCAAACCAAACGCCGACATACCATAAATTAAGCCGAAATTAATGGCTTTGGCACTGCGACGCTGATCATTAGTAACGGCATCAACTGAGGTTGAGAACACTTCCGCTGCGGTTGCCTTATGCACATCCAAATCATTTTGGAAGGCATGCAGCAAACCTTTATCGCCGGATAAATGCGCCATTATTCGCAATTCAATTTGAGAATAATCCGCTGCTAGAATTTTATAATTTTCGGGCGCAATAAACGCTTGGCGAATACGTCGGCCTTCGGCATTACGAATTGGAATGTTTTGTAAGTTTGGATCGGACGACGATAATCTACCGGTTGCGGTAACCGCTTGGTGATAAGAGGTATGCACCCGGCCGGTTTTTTCGTTGCGCATTAATGGCAATTTATCGGTGTAGGTCGATTTAAGTTTTGCCAATCCGCGATATTCCAGCAGTAATTTTGGCAACGGATAATCCAATGCTAATTCTTGTAAAACATCTTCAGCGGTAGATGGCGTTCCGGTCTTGGTTTTTTTAATAGCCGGAATGTTTAGTTTTTCAAATAAAATCGTACCCAACTGTTTGGGCGACGCCAGATTAAATTCTTCGCCTGCCATATCATAGGCGTCTTTTTCTAGGGTTTTTAACCGAACTTCTAATTCTTGGGAATGTTTTTGCAATAAATCAGTATCAATTAACGCACCGGTTCTTTCTATTTTTGATAAAACCGGTAACAGCGGCATTTCGATATTTTTCAAAACGCTCTCAAGTGATTTTTCGTCACTTAATTCTTGCGATAATTTTTGGTGCAGTTGCAGCGTAATATCGGCGTCTTCGGCAGCGTATGGGCCTGCTTTTTCGATTTCAATTTGATTAAAGGTCAGCTGCTTAGCGCCTTTGCCAGCAATATCTTCAAAATGAATGGTTTGCTTACCCAAATAAAATTCCGCAAGGCTATCCATGTCGTGACGTGTCGCGACGGAATTTAAAACGTAGGATTCGAGCATGGTATCAAACTCGATACCTTGTAAATCGATATCGTGATTCAATAATACGCTGCGATCGTATTTAAGGTTTTGCCCAACTTTTTTAAGTGCTGGGTTTTCTAACAATGGCTTAAGTTTGGTGAGCAATACGTCTCTGGAGATTTGCTCGGGCGCCCCCACATAATCGTGGCTGCACGGCACATAGACCGCTTCACCGGCATTAATGGCAAAAGAAACACCAACGATTTGTGCTTCCATATAATTTAGGCTGGTGGTTTCGGTATCAAACGCAAAGATGTCGGCCGCACTCAGTTTTTTAAGCCATTCATCCAATTCAGATTCTTCAAATACCACATGGTAATTTGCGGCGCTTGTCTCCGATTCGTTGTTGTTTTGTGTTTCAGCAAGTTGTGGATTGGCAATAATGTTCTCTTGCTCGCGAATCCAACTTTTAAATTCCAGATCGGTAAATAGCTCAAGCAGTTTTTGATGATCTTCTGGTTCGGGTTTTAAGTCACCCAAGGTGATGTCTAAATCAACATCGGTTTTGATGGTCGCTAACTGATAAGAAAGGTAGGCGTTCTCTTTATGCTCTTCGAGCTTTTGGGCCATGGTTTTGGCACCGCGGAAGGAAAGCTCTTTGATTTTTTCCAGGTTGTTGTAGATGTCATCTAAACCGCCCAAACCTTGCAGCAGAGCCAACGCGGTTTTTTCGCCAACACCGGCAACGCCCGGAATGTTATCAACTTTGTCACCCATTAATGCGAGGTAATCAATGATTAACTCCGGTGGAATACCAAACTTAGCTTCAACACCCGCGATATCCATGGTTGTATCAGTCATGGTGTTAACCAAGGTGACGTGACTGTTCACCAGTTGCGCCATGTCCTTATCACCGGTGGAAACCACCACCTCTAAACCGTGCTCAATAGCTTGGGACGTTAGGGTTCCAATGACATCGTCGGCTTCTACGCCATCAATAATAAGCAGCGGAATGCCCATGGCTCGAATAATATTGTGCAGCGGCTCTATTTGGCTGCGCAAATCATCGGGCATTGGCGGACGATGAGCTTTGTACTCGGAGTACATATCGTTACGAAAGGTTTTGCCTTTGGCATCAAACACGGCCGCGACGGGACTGTTTGGATAGTCTTTCTCCATACGCCGCAGCATATTAACCACACCCTTGATGGCGCCCGTTGGCTGGCCCTTACTGTTGGTCAGTGGTGGAAGCGCATGGAAAGCACGGAATAAATAAGATGAGCCATCAATGAGAATTAACGGTGGGGTCTTGTCTGCCATAATATTTTTTAAAACTTAAATGTAGATCGGATAAAAAAGCGTATTTGGATCGCGCTGTAAACTAGGGTTTAGCACTTAAACATTGCTGAAATTGGTGTCCCAATGTTTTTATTAAATCACTATAGCTAGTCGCGTTTTGCCCTAGGATATCAATTTCAACCATGGTTAACGCGAATTCATCGCGCAATCTTAACGCTTGGGATTGTCGGTAATAGGGTTCAACCAGCAAACACTGTGCATGAGTGAGTGTTTTACGCAGCTCTGCGAGATGCTTTGCGCCAGGTCTCTGCTCCGGTGTTTTGGTAATGACTTGGTACTGTTGCAAACCAAATCGCTGCTGAAAATGCCCGAGTGCGTCGTGAAACACCACAAAAGGCACGTCGTGAACAGGCTGTAATTGCTGGCTAAGTTCATTGTTGAGCTGATGAATGGACGCTTCGAAGCTCAGATATTGTTCGTTTAACGCTTTTTTGTCTGAGGCTGTCAGCAACTCATTGTCGTTAAGATGTTCAATCACCGCCTTGGCAATAACCAGACTGTTATCGGGGTTTAACCACAGGTGAGGGTCATAGGCGCCGTGATCGTGATCATCATGGCCTTCATGAACATGACTCTCTGCATAACCTACCGGCCATACGATACCCGTTAGCTGACTGGTATTAATGTTGTCTTTAGTGCTCAACACACCTGACAAAAACGGCTCCAAACTCGCACCGACCCAAACCACCGTATCGGCTTTGGCAACCGAGTTGCGTTGTGAAAAACTCATTTGAAAACCGTGCGGACTTACACCCAACGGCATTAGTCGAGTGACGACGGCGCGATCTTGTAAAAGCTCTTGCAGCAACAAATATAAAGGCTGGTTGCTGGCTAAAACAACGGGCTTAGCTTCCCCAGCATTTACCTTTGCACAAAATAGTGCAATTAAAGTGACGCTCAATAACACACGAAAAGCGTGGTTAAACATTTTGGATAACAAACTCAAAGGTGAATATTCCCTGTTACTTTCTTTTCGTTAATCTAATTAAACACTGGTTGTGGAAATGGTCTAAGATACGCCACCTGTCGCGGCGAAGTCACTCTCACCGCCAAGTTTTTAGGAGTTTTAATTGCAATCTTCCAATGTTGCGCTCGATCAGCCACTGATCAAGGCTAGAGACATTTGTTTCTCACGCGCCAACAAAATCATTCTCGATAAAGTCGATATCGAAATTCTTCCGGCGCAAATTCTAACTCTGATTGGCCCAAACGGTGCCGGTAAAACCACTCTTGTCAGAATTTTGCTGAACCTAGTCAATGCTGACTCAGGCAGTATTGTTACTAAACCGAATTTATCGGTGGGTTACATGCCGCAAAAACTTAGCCTTGATAGTAGTATGCCATTGAATGTACGACGCTTTTTAGCATTAACCGGCGCCAATAAAGCAGAGGTGTCTGAGGCTCTAGAGCGAGTAAAGGTTCCCGATATTGGCAAACACGTTATGGCGCAGTTATCGGGCGGTGAATTACAGCGCGTGATGCTGGCTCGCGCTATTTTAAGAAAGCCCGACCTTTTGGTTTTGGACGAGCCCGTGCAAGGCGTTGATATTGCCGGGCAATCAACACTCTATCGATTGATTGGCGATTTACGCGGCGAGCTTGGTTGCGCCGTACTGATGATCTCTCATGACTTGCATTTGGTCATGGCGCAGACCGATACCGTTGTCTGCTTAAACCATCATGTATGTTGCCAGGGTCATCCTGAAAATGTCAGTGATGATCCTGCGTTTTTAGAGTTATTTGGCCGCCAAACCGACGCCGGCGTTGCGATTTACACACATCATCACGATCACAGTCATGATAATGGTATTTGTGATCACCCCCACGAGAGCGAAACCTAATCCATGCCTGACTTTTTAATCCTGGCGATCTTAACCGGAATTTCCGTTGCCTTGGTTGCAGGCCCTTTAGGTTGCTTCATTGTTTGGCGCAAGATGGCTTACTTTGGCGATATGCTTGCTCATTCGGCGCTGTTGGGTGTGAGCTTTGGTTGGTTACTCTCGATTAATCTAAACCTTGCCGTAACCTGCGGGTGTTTGTTGCTGGCGTTAATCCTAGTCATGCTGCAACAAAAACGAGTGCTGGCTACCGACACACTTCTGGGTATTCTTTCGCATTCAACCCTTGCTCTCGGACTGGTTATCGCAAACTTGCAGTCGAGCATTCGTATCGATTTAAGTGCGTATTTGTTTGGCGATTTGTTGGCGGTAAATTTAACCGACCTACTCACCATTTCTGCGGTAAGTGCTTTTGTGATTACCGCGTTGTGCTTTTTATGGCGCAAACTATTGGCGCTCACCGTCGATGAAGATCTAGCCAAAGTTGAAGGCGTGAATGTGTTTCAGGTTCGAACGTTTTTAATGTTGTTAATGGCGCTGGTGATTGCCATAGCCATGAAGGTGGTGGGCGTTTTATTGATAACGGCCCTACTGATTATTCCCGCTGCGGCCAGTCGTCGCCTGAGTAAAACCCCTGAACAGATGGCGGTTTTGGCAAGCCTTGTAGGTATCGTGGCTGTAGCAGGCGGGCTGACTGCTTCTTACTGGTGGGACTCACCAGCTGGCCCTTCAATCGTGTTAAGTGCAGCAGTGCTTTTTGGCTTGAGCTTGTTTTTCCGTCAAAAGGTTTAACGCTTCCAAAACATGGGCGAGAAGAGTACCAACAAGGTGAACACTTCCAAACGACCCAGCAACATGGCAAAACACAGCACCCATTTCGCGGTATCGGGAATATCGCGATAATGGGTAGCCACCTCACCCAGCCCCGGCCCTAGGTTGTTAATGCTAGCGCCAACTGCCGAAAACGATGTCAGAAAATCCAAACCCGTTGCCAACAACAGCAAAAACATAAACATAAACGAAATAACGTACACCGCGAAGAATCCCCAAACCGCATCGACGATTCGATCGGGAACAGCTTTGTTGCCAAACTTTACGCTGATGACGGCATTGGGATGAATCAGTCGGTTCAGTTCACGCATTCCCTGCTTTAACACCAGCAGCACACGCACTACCTTCATGCCGCCACCGGTGGAACCTGCGCATCCGCCCATAAACGACATGTAGAACAAGAAAAACGGTAGGAATGCTGGCCAAATACTGAAATCGGCTACACCGAATCCGGTGGTTGTCAGTAATGAAACCAGCTCAAAACTGCCCTGCCAGAAAGCTACGGTGGGTGAATAGGTATTAGTGATCACCAAGTAAAACACCGTCACCGCCATGCCAAAAACAATCACTTTTAAATAGAAGCGGCATTCGGGATCACTCAAATAATGCTTAAGCTGGCGTTCACGCCAAGCAAAAAAGTGCAGCGCAAAGTTAATGCCCGACAGCACCATAAACACCATGCAAATCGCCATGATTAAATGGCTATCAAAGTAGCCGATGCTGGCGTCGTGAGTGGAGAATCCACCAATGGCCACCGTTGCATAGGCGTGGCCAATGGCATCAAACAACGTCATGCCAGCGGCCCAGTAACTCAAAGCACACAGCAGCGTCAGATTAAAATACATCACAAACAGCGCCTTAGCGGTTTCGGTGATGCGCGGTGTTAATTT
Source organism: Sessilibacter sp. MAH1 (assembly GCF_054658315.1). Classification (NCBI taxonomy): domain Bacteria; kingdom Pseudomonadati; phylum Pseudomonadota; class Gammaproteobacteria; order Cellvibrionales; family Cellvibrionaceae; genus Sessilibacter; species Sessilibacter sp. MAH1. The sequence goes on along the minus strand of NZ_BAAGIC010000005.1, from coordinate 61,091 downwards.
TGAGTCTTTAACCGGTCCGGGCGCTTCGGTGCGATAAAGTTGCATACCTCCAACACCTAACATCGGCAAAATGGCAACGGCAATCACGATAATCCCGATACCACCCAACCATTGCAGCTGCTGGCGGTAATACAAAATAGCCCTAGGTAGATCATCCAAACCTGTAATCACCGTTGCACCGGTGGTGGTTAATCCTGATAGGGATTCGAACAATGCATCGGTAAACGACAGGTTTGGACTGTGCGAGAATAAAAAAGGTAGCGATCCGAACAACCCCAGTACAAACCAAAACAGTGCCGTGATGATAAAACCATCGCGAGTGTGGAGGTCTTGCTTGAGGTTATAAAACGGTAACCAGAATAAAAATCCGGTAAAAAAGGTGATAAGAAAGGCGAGCAAAAAAGCCGGGTAACTCTGGTCGTTAAACCATAAAGACACACCCACAGGCGGCATTAGCGTTAAGCTAAACAGCATCAAAAGCACGCCTAAAACCCGAGAAATTACGCCAAAATGCATGAGTTACTGTTTTTGCCTTTGCAGATGAACGCTAAAAGAAACTGAATCCAACCTGGAACAGTTTTTCTACGTCGCGGGTGAATTTTTTATCAACTAAGAAAACAATCACGTGATCACCGCTTTCTACCACGGTGTCGTCGTGAGCGATAATCACCTTGGGAACGCCCTCTTCTTCACGCACGATAGCGCCAATGGTCGCGCCCTGCGGTAGATCGATGGTATCCAGTGTTTTTCCAACCACTTTCGATGATTTTTCATCGCCATGAGCGATAACCTCGATGGCTTCTGCCGCGCCACGGCGAAGGGAATGCACATTAACCATATCGCCACGGCGAACATGGGTGAGCAAACTGCCGATGGTGGTAACCTGTGGAGAGAAGGCAATGTCAATTTCACCGCCCTGCACTAAATCAACATAGGCTGGATTGTTAATCAACGCCATCACCTTACGTGCCCCCAAACGTTTGGCGAGCATCGACGACATGATGTTGGCCTCGTCGTCGTTGGTGAGCGCTAAAAACACATCGGTATCTTCGATGTTTTCTTGCACCAGCAAATCTTGATCGGAAGCGCTGCCGTGTAAAACAATGGTATGGGTTAACTGTTCGGCCAAATGCTGGCTGCGCTCACGGCTGTATTCGATAATTTTTACGCCGTAGGATTTTTCTAACTGTTGCGCAAGACCAGCACCGATATTACCGCCGCCAGCAATGAGTATGCGTCGGTACGGACGTTCTAACTTGCGCAGTTCACTCATTACTGCGCGAATATCGCTGCGTGCGGCAATAAAGAACACTTCGTCGTCGGCTTCGATAACCGTGGAGCCTTCCGGCATGATGGCGCGATTGCGTCGGTAAATCGCCGCCACTCGCGTATCAACCGCAGGCATATGCTGACGTAAATAACGTAACTCTTGCCCAACCAGCGGCCCGCCGTAATAGGCTTTTACCGCCACTAGCTGCGCCGCACCGTCGGCAAAATCCAAAACCTGTAGCGCGCCGGGCTGCTGAATTAAACGATAGATATTGTCCGAGACCAGTTTCTCTGGGCTGATTAAAACATCAATGGGAATTCGGTCGTTTTTGAAGAGTTCAGGCTTATCGAGGTAGGCGCGTTGGCGAATGCGAGCAATTTTGGTGGGGGTATTAAATAGACTGTGCGCCACTTGGCAGGCGATCATGTTGATTTCGTCGTTACTGGTAACGGCAATCAACATTTCGGCATCTTCAATACCGGCTTGAATCAAGGTTCGCGGATGCGAAGCTTCGCCGGTAACAACACCAATATCGATACGATCTCGCAACTCACGCAGCCGAGCTTCATCGGTATCGACAATGACAATGTCGTTGGATTCGTTCGTTAGGTTTTCAGCAAGAGTGCCGCCAACCTGACCAGCTCCAAGAATAATAATTTTCATAATGAAATAACAAAACGCTAATCCTGATCATTGTCGCATAAATTCTACAATTTGTGACTCACACAACCAGTATCAGCAAAGATCAACCACCCAAGTAGCGAATGCCCAAAACGTATAACGCACCAAAAATCAAAATCATTGTGCCCAAACGATAGGGTTTAAAATAACTGATTAGCTCGGTTTTTTCGGTATTATTAAAGAACTTCGCCGAAAATCCGTATAAAAATGCTGTGCCAGCGATGCAAATTATCCCTGTGATATTGGTGGCAAGCGAATGCCACTGAGCTGAGCCTTTCGCCGTTATTAATAGGATGATAAACGCTAAAGTATTCGCCCAACCTAAAACACGAATCACGGTAAGAGCTTTAATGTGCGCTTGCGGATTATCTGATTCCGTCTCGGGTGACATTTTGGGAAGGTTATTATCCGTCATGGTGATTATTAACTGTTGTTTTTGAACCCATGTTTTTGAGCCTAATAGGCTTAAGGAACCTCTGATTAACTCATCCTTGATTTAATCAGAGGGCAGAAATTGAAAATGTGATTTCCAATTTCTTCACAATTTCAATCACTTACAGTTCTTGAAATTGGCGACACATCCTTGTGTCGCGAGAAACTCTAGGTTAATCAGAGTTTCCTTAATTAAAAATCCAGCAGATGAAAGCAAGCTAGCACTGGGCTTTTTCTAACACGCAATAATAAAAGCCGTCGTGACCGTTGGTTTTTGCCAAAAGTTGTTTGCCGTGAATCTGCTCTATTCCCCAAGGCGCATCGATTTTTATCTCAACAGCATCGGTTTGTTCTGTTAAAAAGCGTGCGATGTTTTCGGCATTCTCTTCGGGAAAAATAGAACAGGTCGCATACACCAAGCGTCCGCCAGGCTTAAGTTTTGTCCACAGTGATCGCAGGATTTCTAACTGCAAATTTGCCAGCGTTTCTATTTGGTTTGCCAAACGCAGCAACTTGATGTCGGGATGGCGACGAATAACTCCTGTTGCCGAGCAAGGCGCGTCCAACAAAATACGATCAAACAACACCGACTCATCACACCATTGCTCCGTCACCAAGGCATCGCCGGCCACCAAACTCACCGACTTACTGGAATCTTCTGCGTCTTGATGAACCAAAACCGTGTCATATTGAAACTCAACACCGGCACGGACCAGATTTTCTTCCACACGTCGTAAGCGCTTGTTAGAAATATCCAAACACGCCAAACGGGCAAGTTCAGGCTCGGCTTCTAAAATATGCAATGTCTTACCGCCGGGAGCGGCGCAAGCATCCAATAGGGTTTGTCCGGGTTGTAAATCCAATAAGGTTGCCGCGAATTGCGCAGCTTCGTCTTGTACGCTGCAAGCCGCTTGCTCGAATCCGGGTAGGTTTTGCACCGCCGTTGGTTGGTCTAGGCGAATTCCCACATCTGAAAATTCACAAGCCGTCGCGCCAATGCCTGCATCACTCAACAAACTTAAATAGTGATCGCGCGTGTTTTGCTGTGCATTAACGCGAATCACAAACGGTGGATGGGCATTATTCGCCGCAAACACTTCCTCGGCTTCATTCGGCCAAAATTTGGTAACGGCTTTTATTAACCAATTAGGATGCGCGTACAAACCCTGCTCGTTAAAGTCTATCGCCTGCTGGTTAAGCGCATCTTTTTCGCGCTGATAACGACGCAAAAGTGCGTTAATTAATTTAACCGCCCAATGTTTCTGCAATTTTTTAACAGCGTCCACCGTTTCGCTGATTGCTGCATGTTCGGCAATTTCGCTATAACCCAGCTGATAAATACCGATGTACATCAGCATTTCCAGATCGGTATCCTTTTCTTTGAAAGGCTTATCCATCATCTGTAAGTACACTTGCTTGATACGCGGATACCAGCGGCAAGTACCAAAACAGAGATCTTGTAATAAAGCACGATCAACGTCGGCAACTTGTTTGCTGGCATTAGGTAACAACTGGGCTAGCGTTTCTTGATCACGAGCGAGTCTGGTTAGAGTAAGCGCAGCGATTTGACGAACATTGGTCATTGGCGAAGTAATTTTATCAGTGGACTAAAACGGCAACCGCCAGAAATCACCGACGGTTGGTAAATGTTGAATTGGCTTATCAAAGCCTAGGTTAAAGCGCCGATTTAAAAACAAATCCCGGCTGAAATTTATCGCTGTAACCATTAAGTAGATCGGCAATTGCCATAGGTTTTTTGCCAGGAATCTGAATTCTCGATAACGCCAGCGCACCTTCACCGCAAGCTACGGTAATTCCAGACTTATCCACCGCAAGAATTTCCCCTGGGCTGTTGGCTTTTGACGAGGTAGCAACCGCAGCATCAAACAACTTAATACGGTCGCCGTTAAGATCGCTGAAGCACACCGGAAATGGATTAAACGCGCGGATTTTACGCTCGATAACGTCGGCTGATTCCTGCCAGTTTATATCCAAATCGGGCTTTTCAATTTTAGAAGCATAGTTGGCCGCATCGTGATCTTGAACCTCGGGCACAGCCTTACCTAACGCGAGGTCATCCAAAGCTTTAATTAACGCAGGAGATCCCATATTCATGAGTTTATCGTGCAAACTGCCGCCGGTTTCAGTCGCGGTTATCTCGCACTTAACCACTTCCAACATGGGACCGGTATCAAGCCCCTTCTCCATTTGCATAATGGTCACGCCGCTTTCTGCGTCACCGGCCTCAACCGCACGTTGAATCGGCGCAGCACCTCGCCAGCGCGGCAAAAGTGATGCGTGCACGTTTACACAACCTAAGCGTGGTGTTTCTAGTACCGCTACAGGGAGAATTAAACCGTAGGCCACAACCACCATAATATCGGCACTTAATGCCGCCAACTGATCGCGATCTTCTTGCGCTTTAAAATTCAGGGGCTGGTAAACCGGTAAATTGTAAGCTTCGGCGACTTGCTTAACCGCGCTCTTTTGCAACTTTTTACCACGTCCCGCCGGACGATCGGGTTGTGTGTAAACGGCAATAACCTTGTGATGGCTTTCTAGAAGAGCTTGCAAATGTGCAGCGGCAAAATCCGGTGTTCCGGCAAAAACAATATTCAAAGAAGATTGGGTCACGTTAGATCTCAGAAATTTTGTGTGTAAGCACTCACATCTTAGCTATGTTTGGCTTAAAAGCGGCGATTATAACGATTCACCAGGAAAGATGAAAAACGAGAAGTCTGAAAAAAGAAAACCAATTTAGCGCGGTAGTGATGTGTAAGGTATCGCAACCGAACCGCGACACCTAAAAACAAAACAGAGTCTTTGAATAAAAAACTCGTTAATGCAGAGCTCCGTTATATAAGAATCTTTGTGTTTAAGAAGCTTGCATGCGATGCTGTTTTTCGAGTTTTTTGCGAATGCGATCACGCTTCATGGGCGAAATGTAATCAACAAATAACTTACCCGACAAATGATCCATTTCATGCTGAATACACACCGCTAGCAAACCTTCTGGATGTATCTCGAAGGCTTCACCGTTACGATCAAGCGCTTTTACGGTCACATGCTTAGGGCGCTCAACGGTTTCGTAAAATCCCGGTACAGAAAGGCAACCTTCGTCGTAGCTGAACAAGTCTTGATCAACAACTTGAATTTCTGGATTGATAAATACCCGTGGTTCACTTTGGTCTTCTGAGACATCAATAACGATAATTTGGCGGTGAATATTGACCTGCGTCGCCGCAAGGCCGATGCCTGGCGCGTTGTACATGGTCTCGAACATATCATCAATGATTTTACGTATACCATCATCCACTTCTTTGACAGGTTCAGCCACCTTGCGCAAACGTGGATCTGGAAACTCTAAAATCTCTAACAATGCCATACTTTTATACCAATGATATTCAGGATTAAACGGATTTGACCGATGCCTTTGTGACAAACCTCTAGCAAATACGCAACAACCGCTGCTAACATTATGATCAGGCTCGGATTTTTACTGCAGAAAAGTCTCAGTTTTTAGTCTCGCGACTAAAAATACGCGGTGTCTCACCGCAAATTATCGACCAGAATGCAAAAAGCGTCGATTTTCTGCCGTATGTCAAAGCAAATATTGTGACTAAGTCTTGTTTTGCAACATTGGCCGATCAACCTGCTGGGTTATTTGGCTAAAATATCACAGTCGTTATAGATGCGGCTATTGCCAAAGGACTTTCGTGCTTAGAGACTTAGCTCTTTAAGCCCTTGCAAATACCCAAACGAACTTGGTTAAACCAAGTGCATAGGATCGCGTTCCATGAAAATTCGCTTCAAAAAGCTCGTTTTTTCAGCTATCACCAGTGCTATTTTAAGCTTTTCGTTCAGTGTTGATGCCCTAGCACAGGCGCAATTACGCCAGAACCACCCCGACGAATACATCGTTGTTGAAGGCGACACGCTCTGGGATATCTCAGCAACCTTCCTCGAAAATCCTTGGATGTGGCCAGAAATTTGGCATGTAAACCCGCAAATCAACAACCCTCACCTTATTTTCCCTGGTGATGTGGTTCGCTTGGTTTATCTCGATGGTCAACCTCGCCTAACTATCGACAAGCGCACGCAACGCCTAACCCCCAGACGCTCCGTTGGCGGCGATCCCAATACCGTTAAATTAGCGCCTGCGGTACGCGTAATTCCGCTGGAAGAAGCCATTCCTGCCATTCCGTTAGACGTTATCAACGCATTCTTAAATCAGAATCGTGTGTTAGAAAAGCCAACCTTTGAACACGCCCCATATGTGCTCGGCGGCCAAGAAAAACGCATCCTGCTCGGTGCTGGCGACAAGGTCTACGCTCGGGGTGAGTTTAATCCCGATATTTCTGCTTACAACCTTTACCGTCTGGGCGATGAATACGTCGATCCATTAACCAAAGAAGTATTGGGCTATCGATCTAAAGATGTTGGCAGCGCCCGGTTAAATGCCTTACAAGGCGAAGTTGCTACCATGCAGATTAACCGTATGGCCGCTGAAATTACCGTTGGTGATCGCTTATTACCCAACGAAGAACGCGCTATCGATCCAACCTTTTTCCCATCAGCTCCTGATGATGAGAACTTCCAGGGTCTAATCCTAGAAGTTCAAGACGGCCTAACCCACGCTGGTAAGTTTGATGTGTTAGTGCTGAATAAAGGCGTTCGCGAGCAACTTGAGCCCGGTGATGTGCTAGCCATCTATAAAGAAGGCGAAACCATTCGCGACCGCATCGCTGATTCCATTGTGCAATTGCCAGAAGAGCGTGTTGGTATCGCCATGGTGTTTAGAACCTTCGAGAAAGTCAGCTACGCATTAATTTTAGAGGCCGAGCGCCCCATTAACGTAAACGACAAGCTTTACAGCCCGGTACGCAACTTCTAAAAAACGCACCGCATATCGGAGCTTAACGCCAAGGAGGGCGTGTGATTCAACCAACTATCAATCTTCGCGATTACTTTCCTGAAAGCTCCTTTTCTAACTCGCAACTTGCGGCACTTTTGTTAGAGCAACTCTCGTTTAAATCGCCAACTGAGTTGATCAAACAACTTTGCGCTCACCAAAATGCCGAGCAGCTTCTCAAGCATCCCAATGACGTTTTTCAACTGCTAAAACCCGACTCTGCGGCCTTATTTAAGGCTTATATCAACCACCCAGAAAACTCAGAACTACTACAATGTTTGAGTAAAACCGCTCTGCGACTGCAAGATTTAAACGCCAATGTGATTGAATTTGGCAGTAATAATTACCCAAGATTATTAGCGCAGATATCCAGCCCTCCCCCGGTTCTTTACACCAAAGGTGACACCACCGCTTTGCATCTACCCAATCTCGCAATTGTTGGTGGTCGTAACTGCTCAGAACAAGGCACACAAAACGCACGCGCATTTGCCAAACACCTTGCCACCAATGGCTTTGTGATTACCAGCGGCTTAGCACTTGGAATCGATAGCGCCGCGCATCTTGGCGCGATGGATGGCTTGGGTAAAACCATTGCTGTTATGGCAACGGGAATTGACAAAATTTACCCGGCGTCTAACCGAGCATTGGCCGAACAAATTATTAACAGAGGTGGTTGTTTAATCACAGAATTCCCTCTCGGCGCCAAACCACTCAGATCGAGTTTTCCAAAACGCAACAGAATTATTTCCGGCTTAAGCCTCGGCACCTTGGTGGTAGAAGCAAAAATTCAAAGTGGCTCACTGATTACCGCCAACACCGCTCTCAAACAAAACCGCGAAGTTTTCGCCATACCTGGATCCATTCATAATCCACTTGCAAAAGGCTGCCACCAACTCATAAAACAAGGCGCAAAACTGGTTGAAAGCAGCCAAGACATTATTGATGAACTGAGCGGGTTATTAGCCGAAAAACACCAAGAATTAATCGAGCTACAGCAGCTAAATGGTAATGACCCAGCGCCTCAGCAGCCTCTAACACCCGAGCAAAAATTACTTCTCTACACCATCGGCTTCGAAAGCATTAGCATCGACCTATTGGCAGAAAAAACTCAAATCCCCGTTGAGCAACTATTAGTAGAAATTTTAAATCTAGAACTGGATGGATTAATTAGCCATATCGACGGAAGGGTAGAAAGAATAATTCTCTAATGAAATTATTCTTTCTAAAAAACTCTGATTAAATCAACTATTCTGCAATACCAATTTGGTAAATATTACTCAAACCAACTTCGGTGCAACCGTTTAATTCCGTTGTTCCGGGATTTTCAGCAGAGGCATACCAAATATTTATTTTTTTACCGGAAAGCTTAGTGGCAAGTAACATACTTAAAATATTTTTACCGCCATCGGTAGTTGCTACAAACCGAAAATTTCTTTTATGAAAAGAACAAGTATCTTCAGGCGGATTATCGATACCAAATTGAATTGAATTTGCGCCGTAAATATTTTTTGGTTCTACATTAGGAATAAATCCAGCATTCGCAGTTGCAGAAAAAATACCTAGCAGCAAAAATAAAGTCACACCTTTTTTCATAACACAACCTCTTAATAATTTTTCGAGATTGTAGACAATATATTTTTTTGATCCGTTATCTTTACCCAAATTTACCTGCAAAACAACTAAAGTGTTAGATTTATTAGTATAAAAAGGTTACAGCTCATCAACCACTCTATTCCATACATCCTCAAAACCTTGTTGCTCTATAAAGCCAGAAATAGACAACATTAATTTCTCATTCCAAAACTCGTTCGATTCTTCAAATAGTGAAGTTCCGGTATGGTTCTCTAGCTCAATAGACATATCAACCATGCGCCAAAAGAAACGGCTGAGGTATTCGGCATCTTCGTGCGAAATAGAATTATCCGCTGTAATTAACTCTATGATTTTTTGATCATTTAATAGGTTAGCGAAATGCAATAAATAATCATATTCGACCGGGAACTTAAACGTGATCGTAATACTTTTTCTCCGTCGTAAATAATCGTCACCTTTTGATTATTAATTTTTTGTCTATTAATATCTTAATTTTAAAATCAAGATATTCGCTAAAACTTGAAATTCAAAAGCAGTCGAAGTTTCCTGTAGTTTTTAACTTAATTTATAGAGACCTTTGATTAACTCTTCTAAAAATTAATCAAATGCGATTTCTAATTTGTCACAAATCTAATCACCTACAACTCGTAAAATTAATGACGTTTCTTTGTATCACGAGAAATTTCTAGGTAAATCAAAGTTTATTAAGCATTATTTCGCCGTTCTGCTTGTGCTATTATTTTTCATATTTTTGACGTTTATCAATTGAGCTTTTTATTGTGAATCAATGGCTTTTAAATTCTAAGGTTATTCAAGCAACCCAAGCCTTAAACCGTGGCGAGGTCATCGCCTACCCCACCGAGGCCGTTTGGGGTTTGGGTTGTGATCCGTTTGATGAGCAGGCGGTGTTTAAAATTCTGCATTTAAAACAAAGACCCTATAAAAAAGGTGTTATTTTAGTTGCCGCTAATATTGAGCAATTATTACCGTTTTTGAAAGGTCTTTCTAATGAACATTTACACACATTAGAGCAGTCTTGGCCGGGGCCAAATACTTGGGTGATTCCCCATAACGGTACTGCACCGCCTTGGGTTCGTGGTGTGCATCAGTCACTAGCTGTGCGCGTAAGCGATCACCCGGTTGTACAGGCGCTGTGTACTCGTTTTGGCGGGCCGATTGTGTCTACCTCCGCCAATCCCGGCGGCTTACCCGCGGCAAAAACCCAACTGCAAGTGCGTAAATATTTCCCCGCCGAACCTTTATATTATGCACCGGGCCAAGTTGGTAATTTGCAATCTCCCACTCAAATTCGCGACCTTTTAAGCGGTGCTGTCTTGCGTTGCGCTTGATTTATCTCATTTATTCCATACTCTTGCTTGTTACACTGCGCGCGTTCGGTTGGGATACCAACACGCAAGTTTTCTAACGTCTAGGGACGAAATAAAGAGGCATAAAACAATGAGCACCGTGGACAAAGCCGCTGTTAAAGCGTATTTACTTAAGGTACAAGACGAAATTTGCAGCGCTTTAGAAAAAGTAGATGGCAAGGCAAAATTTGTTGAAGAGAACTGGGAGCGCCCTGAGGGCGGCGGCGGTCGTACTCGTGTCATCGCCAACGGAGGTGTTATTGAAAAAGGCGGCGTTAACTTTTCTCATGTCACCGGTGCTCAAATGCCAGCCTCTGCTACGGCTCATCGCCCGGAACTTGCCGGGCGCAATTTTGAAGCCATGGGTGTGTCACTGGTTATTCATCCAGAAAACCCATTTGCACCTACGAGCCACGCAAACGTGCGTTTCTTTATTGCCGAAAAAGAAGGCGAAGAACCCGTTTGGTGGTTTGGCGGCGGTTATGACCTAACCCCTTATTACGGTTTTGAAGAAGACTGTGTTTATTGGCACCAAACCGCGAAAAACGCCTGTGAGCCTTTTGGCGAAGAAACCTTCCCACGCTTCAAAAAATGGTGTGATGAATATTTCCATTTAAAACATCGTGGCGAACCACGCGGTATTGGTGGTTTATTCTTTGATGATTTAAACGAGTGGGGTTTTGAGAAATCCTTCGCGTTTATGCAATCGGTAGGTAGCAGCTACGCCGAAGCCATTTGCCCTATTTTAGAAAAACGTAAAAACACACCTTACGAACAAAAACACAAAGACTTCCAATTATTCCGTCGCGGTCGCTACGTTGAATTTAACCTTGTGTTTGACCGAGGCACCTTGTTTGGTTTGCAAACCGGCGGCCGCACCGAATCTATTTTAATGTCTCTACCGCCTCTAGTACGCTGGGAATACAACTACTCTCCGGAGCCTGGTAGTGAAGAAGCACGCTTAACGGAATATTTTTTACAAGATCGCGACTGGGTTTGATATTGATTAAATGGTTAGACAAACAAATCCTTAAAATTTGTTTACGGTTAGATGGTAGTTAACTTGTGGTTCAACTAGATTGAAAGAGGCTTACGTTTTAATTAATGGGATTTATTCCTTTTAATTAAAACGTGTTTTTTAGTTGAACCCATTGCCCGAAGTTGACTTAGATTGCATATTGAAAATATACGATCGCTACCGTTTGATGTTTCTTTGTTGTAAAAACTGCCTAATCCATCATTAATAGCCCGGGCCCACCGGGCTTTTTTATTCCGGTTTATCAAAACAGCTCGTTGATATTTTCTAAAACCCGAAATCGATTTTGAGAAAAATAATTATTTTTCCAACACTTCAGACAAATCGTCTTAATTTTTAATACTAACGCAAGAATTATCTTTGACGACTAATTACCAGGCTAATTTATATAAAAATAACTAAATAATTCCTACAGTTCTTCTTAACAGATAATTTATTTGTATAGACCAGAAATAAAAAAACCAGGCATTACACCTGGTTTTTTATATTTATTGATTGAATATAGTTGGTTGGTCTGCGTATTCCTCTGGGTAGTCTATAGCAAGATCAATGACTTGAAGAACATTAATTCGAGGAGGAATTAAAACGTTACCGGACAAGCCGTCTGCCTCTAGAAAAACTCTTTCTAATACAACTGCTCGCTTTAATTCGGCATTATAGTTGATAATGTCCCATATCCGTTCTCTTCTTGTTATTCCAGATGGATCTATTGAATCCACTTCCGTTAATGTTATTCTATTGCCATCAACGTCAATTCTACGTCTATCTATTACCTCTATACACTGAAAATCATCTCTAGATAAACAACGATCTCGCTCTTCATTTGAAAAAATATTTGAAACCAATCTACTTACAAAATTATTTTCGTTAGTTGTAAATGCATATCCGAACAATCTTAGAAAGTTAATAACGTTCGTGTCACTAAAATCCTCCGGTGAAAATATAAAATGTCTACCAGAAAACCAAAACAAGCCCTGTGATTCCGTTATCTGCGGCAGTATAAAATCTTCACTAAAAGCATTTACATCACTGTCTATCTGTTTGGTTAAATATCCAGGCGTTACAGACCGAGTCCCATCAATTAACTCTCGTTCTGCAATAACATAGATATCATCTTGAGTTTCGATTAATGGCGTTAATTTTATGTTATTTTCTAAAGTGCTAAATTCTAGGCTGCCATCATTTATTGACCATCTAGCAGACTCTCCACCTAGTAACGAAAGATTCGTGGTACCATCCGCGTTGAAAAAATAAAGGTCGTGAGTTAAATCATCTAAACCTACCCCATTACCAATTAATTCACCAAAATTCTCCTGTGCAGGTATCACCCAACTTTGCTCTGAAAAATCAGATTCTGAGAAGTCTATCTTGGATTCTAGTATAGTATTAGTACCATTTAGATTTCCTATTCGATTAATTCTGGGCAAATCTCCAACATACCCGAAACTCAGTAACAAAGTATCAATGGCTACTGTCTGTGTATGAACAATATTGGTCGTTATTGATGCCTCGTTTATTGAAATTAATTCTAATTCTACAAATTCATCAATAAAATCAAGTTCAACAACAATATTCCCAAAGATTCCATTGTTCGCTAAGAAATTTTCTATTTCAGAATCTAATTCTAAATCTACCACTCTTAATCGAGCATTATCTACTATTGAGCCTCCCGCTCCGTTAATAATTAATCTGCCTTCGGATGTAAGTCTCCACTCAATGGGACTACTTTCGCTCTCACCGATGAATTTATTGTAAAAGACTCCTGTTCCGTCCGAATTGAAATCTGCAGCGCTGGCGGAAACACTTGGGTGACTGCCAACCACAAAAGGCGTTGTAAAGAGTACAGATCGATCTACAAATTTCGACATATTAGCTGAATTAAAAGATATAACGTTAATTCTGGATTGCTCTATTTCTTCAAGGAGATTTTTTATTTCTGGCAGCAAATTATTATCGCTATTTAGAAAACCATTAAATTGAAACACCTCATTTAATATATTTTCTATACTAGCTGCATCAACTGTAAAAGCTTCAAGTAATGTAGCACCACTCTCGTATAAAGCGTTTAATTCCGTCAACAAAAAAATATTATTTGCTAAACTTAAAATTTCTTCTGCACTTAAACCGAATTCCAACGCTTGAATTTCATCCCAATCTTGAGACAACACATTATTGTTTCTGTCTCTCGCCCTCAATGCTAATGCCGTGGAAAGTGGCGAGATATTAATTCTTGATAATTCATCTACAGTTAATTGAAAATCATCGCCAGCACTTTCTAATAAGAAGTCGATATCGCCAACTTGGCTTAACAGTTCGATATTATCTTGATCGCCTACACCACGAGCGGTTATTTCTACAAGTTCTTCACCGGTAAATTCACCGGAGATTAGTAAGACATCAAATTGGAAGTTACCATTCTCGTCGCTTGATGTAGTAATTGTGGTATCTACAATTTTTTCGGATGTTGCATCTTGAGAGGTTAATTTATTTTTTTGAGAAAAGCCGAGTTTCGTTGTAAGTTGCGACTTATTATTTTGTGGAGCTGCAAATTGCGGGACAACAAAACTAACTGAGATTTCTGCATTAGGTAAATCCACATTAGACACAGAACCAAACACCGTCAGGGTTTCGGTTTGGATTACCTCAAGATCTAAGCTGGTATTCGCGCTCGCCTCGCCATCGCTTACTGTTAAAGTAATACCTTGAGTTATACCAACATCTTGTCGCTCCGGTGTTCCGCTTAGTAAACCGGTAGAAGCGTTTATTGATAACCACTCCGGTAATCCTGTTGCCGAATAAGTAAGTGTATCGCCATCGGTATCTGTTGCCGACAAGGCTAGGCTAAACGCTTGGTCTTCTAGCGCTGTTGCGGGTGTTGGAGCTGAAAATACAGGCGCCGAGTTTTCACCGCCTGAGCCAGAACCACCACCCCCACCGCAGGCCGTTAACATCGCCGCAGTAAATAAAATACTAAAACTCGATAGCTTTAGATTTTTCATCCAAATTCTTCCCTAAGTATTGTTTTAAGTGACGTTGGATATTAGCAATACAGGTAGTAAACTTTTGGATGATCTGAACACAGACTGTGGATAATAATCATGCAATTGTGTCTGATGCGAATGCCGTTAACGTTATCTATTTAGTGGACACGCTGATTAGATTTATCGTGCCGTTTAAACTTAAGCTAAGCGTTGATATTCGGTTAGAATTACGACTTGAAATTGCTATCTACGCTCATGAAGAAAAGGCTTTCCAATGACAGACAATTACGCGGTTTTCGGCAATCCCATTGCTCATTCCAAATCTCCGGATATTCATCGCTTATTCGCCGAGCAAACACAGCAAGCTATGAGTTACACAAAGCAGTTGGTTGAGCTAGATGAGTTTGAAAAAACGGTTACTGAGTTTGCCAGTCAAGGTGGTTGTGGTTTAAACATTACGGTACCGTTTAAATTGGAAGCCTTTGACTTTGCCGATGAATTAACTTCACGAGCACAAAATGCTGGTGCCGTTAATACGCTGTTATTTAAAGACAATAAGGTGATTGGCGATAATACCGACGGTTTTGGCTTAGTTTACGATATTACCGAAAATTTGGGCTGGTCTTTTTCTGGTAAAAAGGTTTTGATTCTTGGCGCCGGAGGTGCGGTTCGCGGTATTTTGCAGCCCATATTGGAACAACATCCTAATAACGTTTGCGTCGCAAATCGTACCGCCAGCAAAGCGGTTGAATTAGCAGAGCATTTTTCTAAATTTGGTTCTATTACGGGTTGCGGTTTTTCTGAAATCGAAGACTCATCGTTTGATATTATTATTAATGGCACATCCGCAAGTATTTCTGGAGATTTACCGCCATTACCTGAAAAGGTCGCAGATAACACTACTCACGCTTACGATTTAATGTACGGCAAAGAACCTACGGTCTTTATGAAGTGGGCAGCCTCTAAAAATTGCACTGCAATTGCCGACGGTTTAGGAATGTTGGTTTGCCAAGCGGCGGAATCGTTTTATTTGTGGCGCGGTGTACGACCAGAAACAAAACCTGTGATTACTTATTTACGTAATGCGTTAAATAGTTGATTGAATAACTTGTTCCGTTGAATTAACAACTATAAATCGTATTGGTAATTTATAGTTGTTAATTTTAACCATTCTATTCGTTAGGTTCTGCTAAGTACTCGTCTTTCAATTTTGCGTAATTTCCGGCGGTATATTTAAAGAAGGCTTTTTCTTTATCTTTTAACGGTCTTACTTGTTTGGCTGGCGAGCCCATGTACATGTAGCCGCTCTCCAATCGTTTTCCCGGTGGTACCAAAGAACCGGCACCAATAATGACTTGGCTTTCAACTATGGCACCGTCTAACACGGTGCAACCAATACCAATTAAGACTTCGTTGTGAATGGTACAACCGTGCAGGGTTGCACCATGACCAATGGTTACGTCATCACCAATAATCAGTGGCCAGCCGTCTTCGTTAAAAGGCCCGGCGTGGGTGATGTGTAAGGTGCTGTTGTCTTGCACGCTGGTGCGCGCGCCAATGCGAATTCTGTGCATATCACCGCGAATAACGGCGCACGGCCAAACTGAGCTGTCGTCGCCCAGCTCTACATCGCCAATAACCACGGCGGAATCATCAACAAAAACGCGTTCACCCAATTTTGGCGTTTTTCCTGCCAGAGTACGGATTGATCTTGGCATAGGTCACCCCCAACTTAGTTACATTCGATCATGGACTTTGAACGCTAGCATACTTCGCACTTTAGATTGCGTCGATTACCGTATAGTCTTATTCGCAATGTCAATCTTGAGGATTCACAATGAATAACCCAGCCAATACTGACAACCCTTTACTCAGTAATGCCGTTTTGCCACCGTTTGCGGATATCAAAGCCGAACACGTAGTCGAGGCAATCGATACGCTCATCACCCGTAACAAGGCATGTTTAGAAGATTTGTTGGCCGCTAACGACACACCCACCTGGGAAGGTTTGTTCGCAAAAATTGAATCCTTTGAAGATGACTTGAGTAAGGCTTGGTCACCCATCAGTCACTTAAATGGTGTGAAAAACAGCGCCGAGCTGCGTGAGGTTTACAATCAAGCATTAATGAAGCTCACCGAATACGGTACCGAGCTGGGCCAACATCAAGGCTTGTACGACGCCTATAAAAAGTTATCCACAAGTGATGCTTTTAATGCTCTCTCTAAAGCTCATCAAAAAGCTGTAGAAAACAGCTTACGTGATTTTACTCTGTCTGGAATTGGTTTACCCAAGCAGCAACAAGAGGCATTTGCCAACAACAGCAAACGTCTTTCGGAGTTATCCACACAGTTTTCTAATAACGTCTTAGATGCCACCCAAGCGTGGTTTAAACAATTAACCTCGGCAGAACAGCTCGCGGGTTTACCTGAATCTGCACTGGAACTCGCCAAGCAGGCCGCCAGCAGTAAATCGTTGGAGGGCTATGTGATTACACTCGATATTCCTTCTTACCTAGCGGTAATGACCTACGCAGACGATCGCGCGTTGCGTGAAGAGATTTATACGGCCTACTGCACCCGTGCGTCGGAGCTGGGCAAAAAGGCCGATGGCACCAGCGCCGCCGAATTTGATAACACCAACCTTATTTTAGAGACCTTAAAGCTCCGCCAAGAACGCGCTGAACTTCTAGGTTTTAGCAACTACGCGGAGCTTTCTTTAGCGCGCAAAATGGCGCAAACGCCCGAACAGGTTGAAGCGTTTTTATTAGACTTGGCCGATCGCAGCAAAGCCATGGCCGAACAAGAACTGCAAGAGCTGCGCGACTATGCGAGCAAGTCCGGTGTGAGCGAGCTGAAGCCTTGGGATGCGCCCTACTACAGTGAAAAACTCAAGCACGAACAACACGAAATATCCCAAGAAGCCTTGCGTCCGTATTTTCCAGCAGAGAACGTTATTAAGGGACTGTTTACCGTCAGTCAAAAGCTGTTTGGCTTAGAAATTCAAGAAGATAATACTGTTGCAACTTGGCATCCAGATGCCCGGTTTTACCGTGTTTATCGCAACATTGATGGAAAACCGCAAAACATCGCTGGTTTTTACCTAGACATCTATGCCCGTGAAAATAAACGTGGCGGCGCTTGGATGGACGAATGCCGAGTGCGACGCCACACTGGCGATGGCGTGCAACTGCCGGTTGCTTATCTAACCTGTAACTTCAACCCGCCCACGGCTAAGTTGCCGTCTCTGCTCACCCACGACGAGGTAACAACTCTGTTCCATGAATTCGGCCACGGCTTACACCATATGCTGACCGAAATTGATGTGGCCGCAGTGAGCGGCATTAATGGTGTTGCTTGGGATGCCGTAGAATTACCCAGCCAATTTTTGGAAAACTGGTGCTGGCACCCAGAAGTTATCGGTTTATTATCGGGACACTATGAAACCGGCGAACCCTTACCCAAAGATTTGCTCGACAAGATGCTCGCTGCGAAAAACTTCCAATCGGGTATGCAAATGCTGCGTCAAATCGAGTTTGCGCTGTTCGATTTACGACTACACTGGCATTACCCCGAACTGAACCCAGTTGATGTCGCAAGCGTATTAAACGCTGTACGTGATCGTGTTGCGGTGATGAAACCACCAGCATTTAACCGCTTCGAAAACAGTTTTAGCCACATATTTGCAGGTGGCTACGCCGCTGGTTACTACAGCTACAAATGGGCCGAAGTATTATCGGCAGATGCCTTTAGCCTGTTTGAAGAAAACGGTATTTTCGACTTTGAAAGCGGCCAACGCTTTTTAACGGAAATTCTGCAAAAAGGTGGCAGCGAAGACGCCAATACTTTATTTGTGCAATTTAGAGGTCGCGAACCTAATACAGATGCATTATTGCGGCACAGTGGCATAAAATAATAACTCTAGGAACCTCGGATTGCCTCATCCATGACGTAATCCGAGGACAGAAATTGAAAATGCGATTTCCAATTTTTTCACAATTTCAATGATTTGCAGTTCTTGAAATTAACGACACATCCTTGTGTCGCGGGCAACTCTAGGTTAATCAGAGTTGCCTCTATCAAAACGTGGGTCACTAGTTTTAAACGCTCGCTCTATAAGCAATATTTTTTTGGATGTAACCGTGGAAGAAAAACCTGTAAAACGATTTATTGCTGGCGCCGTTTGCCCAAAATGCGCGCAAATGGATCGCATTGTTATGTATAAAAAAGACGGCGGAGATTTTCGTGAGTGTGTTGAGTGCGGCTTTAACGACGAGCTACACATTCAACCGCAAGTTAGAGAGCTGGAAACCCGCGTAAATATCAGTAAAGAAACCATCGAGGCCGAAACTCAAGTCCTACAGTTTAAGCCAATTGCAAAAAACAAAGACGACTAAAACTATTTAGATGTGATAAAAAACCTCGATAATGGTTTTATCAGTAACATTGCACATTTTATAAAAAGCAGCGCACGATAAAAAATCGTCGCTGCTTTTTTATAATGTTTTAGATAAACAACTTTTGAAAAGTTAAACGCTAACAATTTCAAAAGTTTCTATTTTAAATTTAAACGTATTAGAAAATATTCATTAACCTAAACTTTCTATCGACACCTGAATATATCGGCGATTTAAAGAACGTTAGGTGATTGAAATTGTGAAGAAGTCGGAAAAGACTTTGTCAATTTCCGTCCTCTGATTAAATTGCGAACGCATTAATCAGAGGTTCCTTTAGTACGTAGTGTGGATATTTAATTTAGTACAAATATTTAATTTGTACCGAAAGGTCATCACCAAGACGTGGCCATTTATCAACGGCTTCGGCCAAAATATCTACAGGTACCGGCTGTAGTCGAGACACCGCCTCGCGCTCCAACTCGTGTTTACTCTCAAGGGCATAGTGCACCGCAAAATCCAGCTCATTGGCAAAGTCTTCGCCTAATAAATGATGAACGATTAAATTCGCCATCATCGTATCGGCTGGAATTAAGGGCTGCCCAACGTAACCGCAACAGCGATCGTTTAATTCTTCGAGTGTGCGATACGCTAAATAAGTTTGTGCCAATACCGAAACTAATTTACTGTCGGGATCGGTTACAAAATCGTCTTGCGTTAAAAAGTCTACGGCGATATTTAATAAAATACCCGTATACTCGTACACGTTAATACTTGAACTGATGTCGATGAACGCTTCTATACAACTGGGTAAAAATTCAAAGTACTGATCAACAAATTCCACCAGAGCTCGCTGCTGTTGCCCCTTCGGAATGTGAATCATCTTGTGCAAATTCTTACTGTGCTCAATTACCCACTGACCGAAAATTTTATCCGAGCCGACCTCAGAGCGAGCTTCACTCAACTTTTTGCGAAGATGAATTAATTTATCTTGATCCATAACAGCAACTACATGACCACCTTCTTGCCCTAAAAATAAATCTCCCTTTACGACGTAAAAGGTACACCCGGAAATAGACTTCTTATGATAACCAGTTCTCTTTATTTTCAAAGTTAAAGTCTTTTTATATAATTAAGGTGTTACTAATAGATTTTTTGGATCGTTCCTAAATTTATAGTTCACAAATCCCAATAAAGATATGCCTCTGAACACATTGAATAATAAAAATGCTAACCACAATCCATGATTGCCCAGTTCCCGACTTAACCACCACGCTGGAATAAAAATACAAAACGTACAAAATAGCATGCTGTTACGCATGGCGCCTGTTTTCCCCCAACCAATTAAAATACCATCCAAATGATAGGCTAAGAAAGAAAAAACGGCGAACAACAACAGCCACTGGTAATATTCATCTAATAGAATTAACACATCATTAATATTCGTAAAAAAATGTACGATAGGAATTTTTAGCAGCCATAACATCAGCGAAAAGAATAAAGCGGTCGCCAGCGCCCAAAAACCTGTTTTTAAACAGGCTTCTTTAAAAAGCTTAAGATTATTAGCACCAGTGGCACGACCAACCAATGCTTGAGCAGCGTGTGCGAATCCATCCAAACCGTAAGAAATAATGGCTACAATTTGCATAAGAATTGCGTTAGCTGCTAGGTAATATTCACCGAGACGAGCTCCTTGCGAAGTGAAAAATGTTATTACACCGAGCAAACACGCTGTTCGTATAAACAATTGTGAGTTTATTTGAATCAACTCAAAATATTTTTTTTGCACCGATAAGGCTTTTATCGATACAAACAATCTATTTGATATATTTAACCGTTTTAATACCGTGTAAATATAAATCAGGCCGAGTAAAAACCCGAGCACATCAGCAATGACACTTGCCCAGGCTGCACCTGTACTTTTTAGATCGAAACCAATAACAAAAATGTAATCAAATAAAATATTGATTAGGTTGATAAACACCATCAAAACTAAAGGCGTTTTGGTATTTTGAAATCCAATAAACCAACCAACTATCACAAAATTCATTAAAGTAAACGGAGCTGCCAATAACCGAATACTGGTGTATTCGAAAGCCCATTGGTAACTGTCTGGATTGGGATTAATTAACAACAACGCTGTCGGTAAAAAAGCCCACTGTAGTATCCAAATTAAAACAGAAAGGCCAATTGCTAAAACCGAACTTTGTAGTAAACAATCTAAAGCTGAATTTAAATTTTTGCTGCCGACGCTACGGGCCACTATGCCCGTTGTTCCCATCTTTAAA
This sequence comes from Sessilibacter sp. MAH1, assembly GCF_054658315.1. Taxonomy (NCBI): domain Bacteria; kingdom Pseudomonadati; phylum Pseudomonadota; class Gammaproteobacteria; order Cellvibrionales; family Cellvibrionaceae; genus Sessilibacter; species Sessilibacter sp. MAH1. Next base: position 40,140 of record NZ_BAAGIC010000005.1, on the reverse strand, counting down.
AAGCCAAAGCTCCACAGCAAAAATGTCAACAAGGTGGTGCCGCCGGCTACCGCGGCTAAATAGACAGGATCACCCAAATGACCAAGGATTGCCGTATCAACCACACCCAGCATGGGAATAGTTAGGTTACTTAAAATCATCGGCCATGCCAGCGACATAACTTGCCGGTGAGTGATACCAGATTCTTTCTCATTTAGCATCGCTTAGTTTGCATCTCGGTCGGTTATTTGATCCACATCAGATAATTTATCAGACAAAGGAATAAGACCCTTCATTTTCACCCAATTGGTAGATGACTCATTATGAGGTAGGCTTTGAGAGTTATTATCAAGCAATATTTTTGATATTGGAAGAATGAACTATAAATTAAATTTTTAATATCTTAATGGTATTAAAATAATCAACGTCAAGGATCAGAGACGTTTTTAACACTCAGAATAGATCTATATTGCTGACGATTGATTAAAATAAATAGTCATTTTAAAAAAGATTGCTTATAGCAAAAAATGATATGGAGATTCTGTTGCATTGCCGACTATTACTTTTTTATCAATAAAATTCTCTATAACTTCTTGAATAATGTCGGCAAATCATCAATAGCAAGATGCCTTGGAATTCTGTGATTAGCCCTTTCAAGATGTAATCGCAAGTTCATTGATTCTTCGATCAAAAGCTCATCTTATGACACTCAGCCTAATACTTATTACGCTGATATAATACTGAGTTATCTTCAATATCGCGCGTAGAGTAAAACGTGTAAATATTTACAACACGATTGCTTTTACTCCTTTATTTTTACCGTAAAACCGTTACAGGAATCTAGGATTTATTTTTCTATAATTTAACCGGAACACAGAGATTGATAATGCGACTATTAATTTCTTCACAATTTCAATCACTTACCTTATTTAAAATTGATAATTCGCAGGGTGTTGTTAAAAACGCGGCGTTAATCGGCGCACTCTTTACTTATTGGATGCTTAGCAGGATAAATTAGAAAAATGCTTTTCTAATAAACGTCTATATTAGAAAAGCAAATAATAATTTTTCTTTAATTTTATGATCGTTCGTTACTGTGATGGAAATATTTGTAATCATCCAATTATGTAGTAATCTATTATTTGAAGTAAGCGGAACTAAAACTATAGAAACCTCGGATTAACGAATTTATTGATTATTTAATCTGAGCGTAAATTTTCTAATACCATTATTTGTGAATTCGTTTTACTTTGAGTCTAAGGGCTCCGTGTTGCGATAACAGAACGTCAGCTGCTAAAACTAATGTGCATCTTGTTATTTTTGATCACATTTTTTGAAGATTAAAGACCTGAACACCCTATAAATATAAAGTAGGTAAGATAGGCTTGTGCCAAATAACAACAAACCTACTAAGATATTTCATAAAGCTGACCAATAAAGCGAAAATCTACGATATATAAGATTGAATCGCCGACTCTTTTAACCATAAAGAGAGCAACATCCTGCCTGCATTCGACTCAGCGGTAGATCACCAAAACATTCGATAATAATCAATTATAAAGTTGATGGAGATCTTGGCATGTTGCACATCGGGCCAAATAATCCGGCAAAGGCTTTTCATGCTTTTTATTTAGGAATAGCCGTTTCCACTCTTTGTTTTACTCAAAATGCGTTTTCATCCTCCTTAAATATGACCGAAGGTGTGACGTCGGTTAGTAAAGAAATATATTCATTGCACATGAATATATTTTGGTGGTGTGTTGCAATTGGTGTGGTGGTTTTTGGGGTGATGTTTTACACCATGATTGCACATCGTAAAGAACATGGTGCCAAAGCATCGAATTTCCATGAAAGTACATTTTTAGAAGTTCTTTGGACTCTCATTCCTTTTGTCATATTAATTGCTATGGCGGTTCCGGCTACCAGTAGTTTGGTAAAAATTTACGATACCGAAGAAGCCGATATCGATATTTTAATTACTGGCTATCAATGGAAGTGGAAATACGAATATTTGGGCGAAGATCTGAGTTTTTTCTCTAACTTATCAACGCCTAACAACGAAATTTATAATCGCTTAGAAAAAAATCCCAATTATTTATTGGAAGTCGATAATCCTCTTGTAATACCTACCGGTAAAAAAGTTCGCTTCTTATTAACATCGAACGACGTCATTCATTCTTGGTGGGTTCCCGATTTTGCCGTAAAAAAGGACGCTATTCCTGGTTTTATTAACGAAGCTTGGACTATTGTTGACGCTCCCGGAATATTTCGCGGCCAGTGCGCAGAGTTATGCGGAAAAAATCACGGTTTTATGCCAATTGTTGTCGAGGTAAAACCAGAAAATGAATTCAATCAATGGTTGAGTGAGCAGAAAGCTGTCGCAGCTAAATTAGAGGAATTGAATTCCACCACATTTACTTTTGAAGATTTGGTAACGCGCGGCGAGCAAGTGTATTTGAATAATTGCGCCGCTTGTCATCAAGCCAATGGCAAAGGTGTTCCCGGTGCATTTCCATCAATTGCCGGAAGTAAAATCGCCACCGGTGCGTTATCCGATCATCTCAATATCGTTATTTTTGGTAGTCAAAAAAACCCGGCAATGCAAGCTTTTGGTGCGCAACTCTCAGAAGCCGATTTAGCCGCGGTTATTACTTATCAACGCAACGCCTTTGGTAACAACATGGGCGATTCCGTTCAGCCAAAAGAAATTTTAGCGTTTAAACAAAATAATAAATAACACGCAAAAAATTGGAGAAAGTTCATGTCTCACGGTCCCGCAAAAGGCATTGGGCGCTGGCTCTTTACCACTAATCACAAGGATATTGGCACACTTTATTTGTGGTTTAGCTTTTCGATGTTTTTTATCGGTGGTTTTTTTGCTCTGGTCATTCGCGCCGAATTATTTGAACCCGGTTTACAAATAGTCGAGCCAGAATTTTTTAATCAAATGACCACGCTTCATGGCTTAATCATGGTCTTTGGTGCGGTGATGCCAGCCTTTGTGGGACTCGCCAATTGGATGATTCCCATCATGATTGGTGCACCCGACATGGCGCTGCCCAGAATGAACAACTGGTCGTTCTGGATTTTACCCTTCGCGTTTGCCATCTTGTTATCAACGTTATTTATGGAAGGTGGCGGCCCCAATTTTGGTTGGACCTTTTACGCACCGCTTTCTACGACCTACGCGCCACCAAGTGTAACCTTCTTTATTTTCGCCATTCATATTATGGGCGCGAGCTCCATTATGGGTGCCATTAATATTATCGCGACCATTTTAAATATGCGCGCGCCAGGCATGACGTTAATGAAAATGCCGTTGTTTGTTTGGACTTGGTTAATTACGGCGTATTTATTAATTGCTGTTATGCCGGTGCTAGCGGCTGTGGTTACCATGATGTTGATGGATATTCATTTTGGTACCAGCTTTTTTGATGCTGCCGGTGGCGGCGATCCGGTATTGTTTCAACACGTCTTTTGGTTTTTTGGCCACCCAGAAGTGTACATTATGATTTTACCGGCCTTCGGTATTATCAGTGCCATTATTCCAACCTTTGCTCGCAAACCTCTTTTTGGCTATGCATCAATGGTGTATGCCACCGCGTCTATCGCGTTGTTGAGCTTTATCGTTTGGGCACACCACATGTTTACTGTTGGTATTCCATTGGTTGGCGAATTATTCTTTATGTACGCCACCATGCTGATTGCCGTTCCCACCGGTGTAAAAGTCTTTAACTGGGTGACGACCATGTTTCGCGGGTCATTAACCTTCGAAACGCCTATGCTGTTTGCCGTCGCCTTTGTGATTTTGTTTACCATTGGTGGATTTTCTGGATTGATGCTCGCCATCGCACCGGCGGATTTCCAATATCACGATACCTATTTTGTGGTGGCTCACTTCCACTATGTTTTAGTGCCCGGCGCTATTTTCTCAATAACCGCTGGCGTTTATTACTGGTTACCCAAATGGACCGGGCATATGTACAACGAGCTGATGGGCAAAACCCATTTCTGGTTGGCATTTATTGGTTTGAATTTAACGTTCTTTCCAATGCATTTTGTTGGTTTAGCGGGAATGCCACGTCGTATTCCCGATTACGCATTGCAATTTGCCGATTTTAATATGATATCGAGTTGCGGCGCGTTCTTGTTTGGTGCCGCGCAGGTGGTGTTTTTATTTAACGTTGTAAGAACCATCTTCAGTAAATCCAAAGCCAGCGCCGAAGTTTGGGAAAAACCCACCGGGTTGGAATGGCAGCTTCCGTCACCAGCGCCCTATCACACCTTTACTAAACCACCTGTTATTCAATAGTACTTGGAGGTGACCACGGTGGATACACGCACAAAAATACTACTACTAAAAATAAATACCGCTGTAGTGGCAAGTTTTGTTTTTGCGTTTTTTGTGCTGCCGCCTTTATACGATGTATTTTGTGATATTACCGGCTTAAATGGTAAAACTGCCGGTCGCTATACAGTTGAAGACGACCGTTTTAATCAAATTGAAGATGCCAGAAATATTCATGTGCAATTTATTGCTAATAACAATGAATCTATGCCGTGGATTTTTAAACCGAGAGATTTTCAGGTTGAAACCATTGTTGGTAAATCAAAAACGGTTTTTTATTTTGCACAAAACCCTACCCTTAACGATATGGTTGGTCAGGCAATTCCAAGTATTTCACCTGCCGAGGCCGCCCGCTATTTTCATAAAACAGAGTGCTTTTGTTTTAACAATCAACCATTAATTGCGGGTGAGTCCACAGACCTTGCTTTGCAGTTTATCGTTGATCCCGATCTGCCCAAACATATTAAAACCATTACCTTGTCTTACACGATGTTTGACATTACTCCCGAGAAAAGGACGCAACTAACGTACAACTCTAATTAAGTGAGATTCCTATGGCTGTCACTAGCGTGAATTCTCCGTCCGATATCTATTACGTTCCAGAGCAAAGTAAGCTTCCTATCTTTGCATCTATGGGTCTTGCCAGCAGTGTGATTGGCTTGGCCTTGATTCTCAACGGCCATTCGGCCGGAACCATGGTACTGATGTGCGGTTTTACCGTTTTTGCCTTCGTATTGTGGTGCTGGTTTCAAGCCGTCATCACAGAAAATCTGGCCGGGCTGAATAACGATCAACTGAAATCTTCTTACGTTTGGGGAATGGGTTGGTTTATTTTCAGTGAGGTTATGTTTTTTGCGGCTTTTTTTGGCACCTTGTTTTATGTTCGTAATTTCGCCGTACCTTGGCTAGCGGGCGATGGCACTCACGATAATTTCACGAATTCCATTCTCTGGCCCGGCTTTGAACACACTTGGCCGCTAATGCAAACCCCAGACAGCGCAGTAAATGGCGATGCCGCCGCTATGCAAGGGCCGGATCAAAACATGGGATTATCCAGCGCCGGATCTATTTGGGGTTGGTTACCTTTTTGGAATACGGTTGTACTTTTGACATCAAGCATTACCGTACACATGGCTCACACCGCCCTAAAGTTTGGGCATCGTAAACCTTTTTATTTATGGCTGGGCGCTACCGTTGTCTTGGGCGTAGTTTTTTTAATATTGCAAGCAGAGGAGTATATAGAAGCTTATCACCACATGGGTTTGACACTTAGTTCCGGTATTTATGGCGCCACCTTTTTTATGTTAACGGGGTTTCACGGCGCTCACGTCTTTTTAGGCACGTTTATGTTGTTGGTCATGTTTTTGCGTGCAACTCTAAAAAATCATTTTGACGCCAATAATTGTTTTGGTTTTGAAGCTGCAAGTTGGTATTGGCATTTTGTCGATGTGGTTTGGCTGTGTTTATTTATTTTTGTTTACGTGCTGGCTTAATTTTTGATGGTACTTTCATTAACCGGTTTAATTTCCCACGGAGCATGGCTATTTAAACGCCCCGTGTAATAACCAATAAATACTGTCACTAATAAAGCAATTGTTAATACTAATCGGATTGCCAAAGTAAAAAGTACTCGCTTTCTTTCGGGAAAATGACGATCGATGAAAAGCGACATCAAAGCTTTGGACAAGCTTAAAACAATAAGAAATAACAGCACAACGATGATTAACTTAAATGGATTCATTAGTAATTACTTTTCGTTAATTTTTAATATTTATCGTCAGAAATTGAAGTTCTTAGCATTTTTTTACGATTAATCGTTCAAAATAAAATAATTGATCTACGCTTAGTAAGCGATATCAAAAAATAGAATGAATATTGTATTTTATACATTTAATAGCTTTGTTTTTGGAATTAGTGCAATTGATTCAAACCAGAAGAACCTATTAACGTTTATGTGTTTGCGCTTTATAAATAGAATCTAAAATCTCTATCTATTTAATCTTTAAAAATTATTTATATCTATAAACAATTTATGCAAAACTGCTTATTGGATATATAGTAACCGCACAAACACATAATAATAAAGAAGTCGCCCGATAGCCTCCGAAATAAATTAGTAATAACTTAAGTTAGTTTTAGAGGTTTTTGGCGTCAAGAGAGAAGCATATGATTCATAGCCTCCATTTAGATCAAATTAAATTTAATACTAATTTTGCCTCCGTCGCTGTCTTTTCTGTCTTTGTTGTTCTATTTTTAATATTAGGAATTTGGCAAATAAATAGAGCCATCGAAAAGCAACATTTAGAAAACCAGTTCCAAAAATTCGACATGTTATCGCCGGATCATCCTTATTCATTAAAAGAGTTATCACCAACGGAATTTCAAAGCGTTTCTTTAGATGGATATTTCGATTTCGAATCTGCTTGGTTTTTAAAAAATCAGGTGATCCGCGGTGAATATGGGTACGACGCTTTAGTACCGTTTGTTACAAGAGATAAGATTTCAGTATTGGTAAATCTGGGTTGGATAGCGGGTCATCCGTCGCGAAATCCAAGTACAGAACAACTTTTAGCGCTCATGAATCAAAAAGGTTTGTTGAATACTAGCAACTTTAGTGTGAATAGAACGACCATCGAAGGTAAGTTTCGCGCACCGCTGAATTTACCTTTTGTAGATAACCTATATGCCGGTGAGCCTATGGCCACTGATTCATATACGATTAGTCCTACTACGTCGATTCTGGAAATTACACCAACAAGCTTTCCTTATCAGAACTTGTTGAGTAATTGGTACATTCAGATTTCACCACAGGATTCCCACGCGCTGAGAACACATTGGCAAGTGAGTAATATGCCTCCATCAAAACACATTGGTTATGCAATTCAATGGTTTGCGATGGCGATTACCGTTTTTATTGCCTTTACCCTAACACAGAGTAATTTCTCGCAATGGTGGCACAATGAATTCCATGGACATTTCCGTTGAACACGAACGTCGTTCCTACTTTACCGCGTTATTGTTAATTTTTACGGTGCTCGGTCCAATGGTCGGTGCTTACCTGATTTACAGCACCGGCTCGGGAATTCCTGAGGCTACTGTTAACAAAGGTGATTTGCTGTTTCCACCGGTTAACGTAAGTCATCTACCTATTGATAACTCTGGCACGGTTCAAACACTGCTGCCAAGTGAAGCCCAAGAAAAACGTAAATGGCGGCTCGTTATCCCTGTCAGCAGCAGTTGCGATGAAGCCTGTATGGGCAATTTGTACACAACCCAGCAGGTGCAAAAACGCCTAGGCAAAGATGCTAATCGTCTTGAGCGGATTTTGGTTTTGCTTGAACACGGTAAAACAACGGAAAACAATCTAAATACTGAATCTGACGCGAGTGTTGTCGATCAACTATCACTGCCACAACATTATTTTAATAATTTGCAGATTGGCTCTACCGAACTGAATGAATGGCATCGCTACTTTAGTGATACCAGTGCGCTCAACAGCTTTCAAAATGACTCGGTTATTTTGGTCGATCAAGAAGGTTTTGCCATGATGTCCTATGCAAAGGGTTTTCAAGGCAATGATTTGCTGGATGACTTAAAACGCTTATTGCGTTATTCCTACGAATAAAATCTGGCATTCAATAAAGTCCTTCCAATGCTGTAAGAAAATGACCAATAATTCACGCAAGACTAACTTTGAATAAATAATCGGTTTCAGTTCGTGCAAACAACTGTCGCCAATCTCAAGAGCAGTCAGTCATTGAAATTAAGAAGTAATTGGAAATCGCACGTTCGATTTCTTTCCTTCGGTTAAATGTCTATTGAGTTAATCGTAGGTTCGTTAATAAATGTACCATTAGAAGTTCAAATAGAAGTTCCTGTAAGAAGTTCCTGTAAGAAGCTCCTGTAATAGTTTCACTAAGCATTCTCCAACAATAACAATGATAAAGGCTTAGTCATGACATTCTCGTATAAGTCACAGAATTCCTCTTTTTTTCCAGCAGATTCGCATGACTTAAGTAAATCCGCTAATGCAGATATACGGTGGCAGTTATCTCAATCAAAACTGCTGCTACGAATTACATCGGCAGCATTATGTTTTGCTTTTGTGGTGGTGTGCTTGGGTGCGTTTACGCGATTAGTTCACGCAGGTTTAGGTTGTCCTGATTGGCCCGGTTGTTACGGTCATTTAACTTGGCCGGATAGTCACCACGAAATTGCCGCCGCAGAACAAGCTTTTCCGGAATCACCCGTAGATACGTCTAAAACCTGGCCGGAAATGGTTCATCGTTATGCAGCCAGTATTTTGGGCTTGCTGATTTTAATCATCGCCGTTGTGTCGGTAAGAGTCCGATTAAAAAAAATCGATTCGTCTCACCCTTTTTGGTTGCCACTGGGTTTGTTGGTTCTGGTTATTTGCCAAGCATTGTTTGGTATGTATACCGTAACGCTTAAACTCTGGCCGCAGGTCGTAACGCTGCATCTTTTGGGCGGTTTTGCCACGGTGAGTTTGTTGTGGTTGCTAGCGTTGCGTCTAAGAACGCTTGTGTACATTGGTAGGCAAAAAACCGCAGAAAAACCTATAGAGAACACGATCACCTCGACTTCAAAATCTTTACAGCCTCGTTCGCTTGGGTTTATAAAATCCTTGTCTTGGTGCGCTGTTGCAGTGGTTTCTTTTCAAATTGCACTCGGCGGTTGGACTGCCTCAAATTACGCGGGCTTTGCATGTCACGATTTTCCGACCTGTCAAAACCAAATTATTCCGAACATGAATTTCTCAGAAGGTTTTAATCTTACGCAATCTATCGGCCCAAATTATTTGGGTGGCTTGTTGGAAGGCCCAGCGCGTACGGCCATTCATGTTACCCATCGCATCGGCGCCGCAGTTACATTATTTATTGTTTTGGCTCTGGCAATTACGTTATTACGAAACACGTCATTAAAAAAATCGTCTTATTTTTTAATGACTGTTTTAACGATTCAACTTGTTCTTGGAATCAGCAATGTTCTTCTGGCAATTCCCTTAACAATCGCGTTACTGCATAACCTTTTTGGCGCAATACTGTTACTAACCGTGATTTATGTGAGTTATCAATTAATTTCTATAAACAAACAGACGCTAATCTCTAAAAGCATCAATAATTAAATTCGTAAAAAATAGACAACAGCGGTTTAACTTTAGGCAAAATACTTTTTAAAACTGCATGTCTTAAAACTTTGCCAACAAGAACATAATAAATAGAGGCATATAGATGAGAGTTACTAGCACACGCGCGGGCTTTTTATTTACGTCACTTAATTGGCGTGACTATCTAGCGCTTTGCAAAATAAAAGTGGTTATTGTGATGTTAATAACTTCTGTCATTGGAATGTTATTAGCGTCAACGTCGTTTGTGGGTCTTTCGGTACTTTTTTGGGGAAATTTAGGTATAGCCCTGTGCGCTTGTGCAGCGGCTGCGGTAAATCACGTAGTGGATCGCGAAATTGATGCAAAGATGTCACGTACTCACAAGCGTCCCGTTGCCAGCGGTAAGGTTCCCGCACTGAACGCGTTATTATTTGCCGCTTTATTAACGTTGATTGGCCAAACCGTATTGGTGGTTTTTGTCAACGAGCTAACCGCTTATCTTACATTGGCATCGTTACTTGGTTATGCCCTCGTTTATACTCTATTCTTAAAGCGAGCAACACCGCAAAACATTGTTATTGGCGGTATTGCTGGTGCCGCGCCTCCGCTTTTGGGTTGGACGGCCGTTACTAATTCTGTTGATGGCGGCGCGCTTTTATTAGTACTGATTATATTTGCCTGGACACCACCACATTTTTGGGCTTTAGCTGTTTATAAACGCGATGAATATGCCAAAGCCGGTGTTCCTATGTTGCCGGTAACCCATGGCATTCGTTACACCAAATTGCATATTTTATTTTATACCTTGATTTTATTTGCGGTGTCTTTACTACCGTTTAGTACACAAATGTTTTCTTGGATTTATTTATTTGGTGCTGTTATTTTAGGACTTGGCTTTTTACTCTATGCGCTAAAATTATTATTTACTACAGACAATAAAATAGCGCTGTCTACTTTTAAGTATTCAATTAATTATTTGCTTATTTTGTTTGTGTTTATGTTGCTGGATCATTACCTACTCATCTAATTTTAGAGGTGTGTCATGGTGAGTCGTACTATTTCTTCCGAATCAAAGATTACTTTTGATAAAAATTCTGTCACCCAGAATAAAAACATCGAAGATTTGGAGGTAGAAATAAATTCTTATAACGAAGAAAACCCGTTTTCAGAAGAAGGCAACGGCGTACAAAACCGAATCTGGTTTAATGTATTTTTATCGTTTTTTTTTATGGCATTGGTGCTGCTGCTTTTTTTAAACAAATTCGCCATGTCGCGAGACAGTGCCTCGACACCGGTTTTGAATTTGGATATAGAAGGTTTAGTGCTAACTCAATCGCCCAAGCTTTTAGCCATGAATCCGTTAGTCGATAAACACGGTGCGGTAGTAACCGCGGATATTTGGCAGGGACAATGGGATTTATTATTTTTTGGTTTTACTCATTGCCCGCACATTTGCCCAACGACCTTGGCCGAGTTAAACAGAGCCAATAACAATTTACCCAGTACAATTCAATCGCAAGTGAATGTTCATTTCGTTAGTGTTGATCCAAAACGCGATACGCCGGAGCGAATTAACACTTATCTTGATCAGTTTAATCCTAATTTTTACGGATTAACCGGAGATTTTATTGACCTGAAAATTTTTGCCGACAACGTCTTTGTACCATTTTTGAAAAGTCCACAAGATGTCGGCGAACCGGACTCGAATGTGTACAACATCGATCACGGTGGTCAGGTTATTGTTGTTGATCCCAAAGGGCGTTACGTGGGCTATTTTCAAACGCCCATTAAATCGAACATTATTGAAGAGTCGTTACCTAAACTGATCGCTGCTTATCGCTAGGATTAAAACTGGTACGGCCGCGGCAGGCCTTCTGGTTGGCGACGGTAACGCTTGTATTCCCATTGATATTGTTCGGGCACCACGTTTACACACAGCTCTACAGATTTATTCAAACCCGCTACGGCCACGGCGGGATCTTCACTGTAAATATCGGTGTGGGGTTCTTTAAAGATAATTCGGTAGCCACCTTTTATACGCTTAGCAAAGGCCATCATCACCGCTGCGCCGGTTTTCTGTTGCAGCTGGCGTATTAAGGTCATAGTTAGGGCCGGTTTACCAAAGAAGTCGGCAAATTCACCGCCGCCATCGAGTGGTAATTGATCGGGTAAAATACCCACGGTTTCGTTGTTCTTCAGCGCCTTCATTACCTGCATAACACCACGGCGATCGGTGGGCGCCATTTTCATATTAATGCTGCGCGCACTTTTGATCATGGCATCCATGGCCGGAAGTTGAACCGGTTGATACATGGCCGTAACTACTGGGCAAAAAATTCCCAAACAACGCCCCATAACCTCCCAATTACCAAGATGCGGGCCCAGAATAATCAGGCCGCGCTCATCATTAACGTGCTGTAAAAATCTTTCTTTGTTTTCGACTTCTATAAAGTGCTTTTCGAGCCAAACGTCGTCTCGCGTCCAAATTTTGGCAAGTTCGGTAAAGGTGCGCGCCGATTCAATCACACTCTGTTTAGATAAGGCCAGTTGCTCTTGGCTTGATAACCCAGGGTACGCATAACCAATGTTTTCTCGTGTGACCTTGGCCGCCGAACCGTTAGTTGCCCATAAAAACTTACCGACCAAACCGCCTAGCGCGCGCAAGGTTGATAACGGCAAGATGCTCAATGACTTATAAAGAGCCACAGCGATATTGCCTTTAAGATCAATAGCGGCTGAATCATCTGTGGCGCGGTTGCGGCGATTACGACGGCGATTCGAATCTGCCTTGGTATCCGACGATTTGATGTTCGACGACTGAGCTTCGGATGACGGGTTTTCGGGCCCTTGGGCCATAGGAATTCCTTAATCAACTGACTTATAGGTGAATGAACGCGTTTCGCGAGCAGTATTTCGCGCGAAGACTAGCGCAAATGCCTAATTTGACTCAAATTTTAATGCTTTTACGGCAAATTTTAATTGCTGGGTGAGAAATCAGCCTAGGACGTCTATAATCCGCCCTCAACTTTTTTTGCCAATAACCAGTTTCAGTGGAGCAAGATCACCGTGGCCGAATCTAACGCCGCGTCCGGGCCCGACGTCAGCACCTTTCAAGGGCTCATTTTCGCATTACAGCAGTACTGGGCCGAACAGGGCTGCGTAATATTACAACCTCTTGATATGGAAGTCGGCGCCGGTACTTTCCATCCAGCCACGGTTTTACGTGCGCTTGGCCCTGAGACCTGGAATGCCGCCTATGTGCAACCCAGCCGTCGTCCTACCGATGGTCGCTTTGGTGAAAACCCCAACCGCTTACAGCACTACTATCAATTCCAAGTCGTGATGAAACCATCGCCCGACAACATTCAAGAATTGTATTTGAATTCGCTGAAGCATTTGGGAATTGATCCGCTGATTCACGACATTCGCTTTGTTGAAGACAACTGGGAATCGCCAACTCTTGGTGCATGGGGTTTAGGCTGGGAAGTGTGGCTAAACGGTATGGAAGTCACCCAGTTTACCTATTTCCAACAGGTTGGCGGCCTAGAGTGTTATCCCGTTACCGGTGAAATCACTTACGGTTTAGAGCGTATCGCCATGTATTTGCAAGGCGTGAACACCGTTTACGATCTAGTCTGGGCGAAAAACCCAAATGGCGACATAGTCACCTACGGCGATGTTTTCCATCAAAACGAAGTCGAAATGTCGCACTTTAACTACGAAGAAGCCGACGTTCCGTTTTTATTTCAGTGCTTCGACAAATACGAAAGCGAAAGCCAACGTTTGGTTGAAAAAGGCTTGCCATTACCGGCTTACGAAATGGTTATGAAAGCTTCGCACACCTTTAATTTATTGGATGCCCGCCACGCGATCTCGGTGACCGAGCGCCAGCGCTACATTTTGCGCGTACGCACCCTTGCCCGCGCCGTTGCTCAAGCTTACTTTGAGCGTCGCCGTGCTTTGGGCTTCCCACTTGCTCCAGAATCGTTACGCAATGAAGTATTAGCCGCGTGTGAAGCACAAGATGCCGCGGGAGAAAAAGCATGAGCCAAGATTTTCTAGTAGAACTCGGAACCGAAGAGTTACCACCCAAAGCCCTTAAAACCCTCGCCAATGCCTTCAAAGAAGGAATTGAGCAGGGTTTAAAAGCCGCCGATCTTGAATTCGCCAGCATTAAAGCACTGGCAGCACCGCGTCGTTTGGCAGTTATCGTTACCGATCTCGCCGACACCACGCCTAAGAAAGAAAGCTTAATGTTTGGCCCACCGGCAAAGATCGCATTCGATGCTGAAGGCAAGCCAACCAAAGCCGCAGAAGCCTTTGCCCAGAAAAACGGTTTGAGCCTTGATCAGTTAACCACTCAAAACGATGGCAAGGTAGAGAAGTTAGCGTTCACTCAGGTTAGCGGCGGAGAACCTACCACAGATCTATTGGCTGATTTGGTAAGCAAATCTTTAGCGGCCTTACCCATTCCAAAACGCATGCGTTGGGGTGCAACACGTACCGAGTTTGTGCGTCCTGCGCACTGGTTAGTCATGTTGTTCGGCAAAGAGGTTGTTAGCGGCCAAGTACTTGGCTTGAACGCCGGTAACCTAACCCGCGGTCATCGCTTTCACTGCAATCAAACTCTCGAAATTACCGAGCCAAGCCAGTATGTAAGCACTCTCTTACAAGACGGTTTTGTGCAAGTAGACTTCGAACAACGCCAGGCTGAAATTCGCAAACAAGTAAAAGCAGAAGCCGAAAAAATCGACGGTATTGCGGTTATTGAAGACGATCTTTTAGATGAGGTTACCGCTCTTGTGGAATGGCCAGTCGCTCTAACCGGCAAATTCGACGAAGCCTTCTTAGAAGTACCAGCCGAAGCCTTAATCTCGTCCATGTCGGAGCATCAAAAATACTTCCACGTCGTCGATAGCAACGGCAAGCTGTTACCGAACTTCATTACCGTCGCCAATATCGTCAGCCAAAATCCAGACGCGGTTATCGACGGTAACGAGCGCGTCATTCGTCCTCGCCTTGCCGACGCGGCGTTCTTCTTTGAAACCGATAAGAAGCACACCTTGGATGAATATCGCGATCGTTTAAAAACCATCGTCTTCCAAGCCAAGCTCGGCACCCTATTCGAAAAGACCGAACGAGTGGCGGGTTTAGCCAGTGCTATCGCCGCTAAATTGGGCTACGACGCCACAAAAGCAGCGCGCGCCGGTGAATTGTGTAAGAGCGATCTTGCCTCTGAGATGGTGTTGGAATTCGACAAGATGCAAGGTATCGCCGGTCGTTACTACGCATTGAATCAACAAGAAGACGGCGAAGTTGCCGAAGCATTGGCCGAGCAATACTTGCCAAAATTCGCCGGCGATAAGTTGCCTAAAACCAACATTGGCACTGTGCTGGCGTTGGCCGATCGCCTAGATACCTTGGCGGGTATTTTTGGCATTGGCGAGCAACCTACCGGTTCGAAAGACCCGTTTGCGCTGCGTCGCGCCAGCCTTGCAGTATTAAGATTACTGGTCGAGAACAAACTCGATCTTGATCTTAACGAGTTGCTTGGTCTTGCCATCGCTCAGTATTCGCAGTTACCAAAGGCCGAAGGTCTGCAAGCAACGGTTGTGAACTACATGATCGAGCGCTTAAAAGCCTGGTACGAAGACGCCAACATCAGCGCCGAGATCTTCCAATCGGTGAATGCTAAAGGCTTGTCTACACCCACGGATATCGACGCACGTATCGCGGCGGTAGCGGAGTTCACCAAGCTTGAAGCCGCAACTGCTTTGGCGGCTGCAAACAAGCGTGTATCGAATATTTTGGCGAAAAACGAAACCGAAATCGTGCCAATGAAAACCGATTTATTGGTTGAAGACGCCGAGATCGCGCTGGCTAATGCTCTGGCCGATATCACTCGTGAGACCGCGCCACTGTTTGCCGAGCAGCAATACACCCAAGCGCTTACAGTACTTGCGGCACTGCGCGCGCCGGTGGATCGCTTCTTTGACGAGGTAATGGTTATGGCCGAGGACGATAATCTTCGCAACAACCGTATGGCCTTGTTACAGAGCTTGCGTGATCTATTCTTGCAAGTGGCGGATATCTCTTATCTGGTTCCGGCAAAGTAAGTTAAATTTATAGAATAGGTTTAAGCGTGCAATTATTGGTCTTAAATCGGGATGGTTTAATCAACCATTTCCGAGTAGGTGGTGTAACCGAGTTGTCGCAGTGGCAACCGGTCTCCGGGGCTGCTGACCAATTAGCACGCCTAAATCAAGCTGGATTTAACATTGTTATTGCCACCAACCAACCCGCCATTGGCAGCGGTGAAATGGAGTTGGATCAGCTTGAGGCAATACACACCAAGCTTAATGAGTTGGTAGAAAATCGCGGCGCAACCATCGCCGGAATTTTTTATTGCCCGCATACGCCCGACGACAATTGCTTTTGTCGCAAACCCAAAACCGGCTTGATTGATGCCATCGAGCTGGAATTTGGCGTGCCTGCCGATGAAATCGTATTTGTCACCAGTCAAAAAGACGATGTGATTTTGGCCGAAACCGTGGGCGCCCAAGCTATTTTCGTGACACCGGTACTGGCTGAGGGTGTTGATGGGAATACAAGTACCCTTGAAAACGACGCAATTATTGCTCGCTTTAATCTGTTGTCCGATGCCTGTGATTACATTCTGCGGCATTTTTAACGAACTCTTCACTGACTTAATATCACTGGTTTATCGCTATGCGTTTAACAGCTCGCACACAGCTGGATGATTTAATTCTTTACCGTAAATTTATCCGTCTACACGGTTTTAAGTACGCGTATTTATGATCAATTATTTTCGCTCGGTTGTTTTTCATATCTTGTATGCAACCTCCGCCATTTTAGCCGGTACGTTTGCAATTACCTTCTATTATGTTTTTCCTAAACCTCTGGCTCGAAAAATTATCAACCGCTGGAATTTTTTCGTTGTTGCTGCGGCAAACGCAGTCTGTGGTATTCGCTACCGGATTGAATTTCCTGAGGGCGAACCGGATTTATCGAAAAATTACGTTATCATGGCAAAGCATCAAAGTGCCTGGGAAACGTTTTATTTACAGACGTTATTCAGACCCATGAGCACCATTTTGAAAAAGGAATTATTGAAGTTGCCTTTTTTCGGCTGGGGCCTTGCGCGGTTAAATCCTGTGGCAATTGATCGCGCTAATCCACTAAAAGCCTTAAAACAGGTAAAAAGTGACGGTGTTGCGCGTATTCGCTCGGGCCGTAATTTATTGGTATTCCCCGAAGGCACGCGCGTAGAGCCAAAACAAACCGGCAAATACGCACGCAGCGGTGCCGAAATTGCGCTGGCCTGTAATGTCGATGTAATTCCTGTCGCTCACAATGCCGGTAGCTTTTGGCTAAATAAACAGTTTGTGAAAAAGCCCGGCGTGATTACCGTAGTGGTTGGTAAACCCATTTCTACCGTCGGCAAAACCTCGCGCGAAGTAACCGAGTTGGTTCAAAATTGGATTGAAACCCAGCAGGCACGCATTGAACCGTAAAACAAGTAATGCGGAAAACACACAATCTGTAAAACCAGCAATTCCTGAAAAATAATCTCTAAAAATAGTCCCTAAAAATAGATTGCATTTATTAAAGGAAACTCTGATTAACCCAGAGTTTCTCGCAACACAAGGATGAGTCGCCAATTTCAAAAACGGTAAACTGAAATTGTGAGGAGATTGGAAATCGCATTATCAATTTCTGCCCTCTGATTAAATAAAAAAAGCCACGCTGATAAACGTGGCTTTTTTGTTTAAAAACACAACCGTAACCTACTGCACAAACACTGGTGTTAACTCCGCTGGGTTTATGCAACTTCGCTGTAGTTTAAAAGATCGATACGCCATCACCCCAAACCAAATCATCAAGGCCATTAAGAACAGCTCACCGCCTATGGCTGCGGACGCTAAAATACTCGAACCAAAACTCACCACGTATACGATTAAAAGCACCAGCGTTAAAATTGCATTCAGTACCAGTAGTTGTGTTTTCAGGGCTTGAGTGTTTTTAACCCACACGCTGGCAACTAATAAAAACGCCAAAGGCAACCAAAACCAAAAGGCCGTAGGATTTTTTAACAGTAACGATAAACTTCCGCACAGTAACATTACCGCCGGTGTACCCCACACTAAGCTCGTCCACAACGGATTAACAAAGGTTTCGTGTTTGCGTTTTAACAGCCAAATATTAACACCGGAGACGCAAATGACCGTTAAACTCAAACCCAATAGCGCGTAAATTATTTTTACGCTTAAACCTGCGAAATCACCAAAATGCAATCGATAGGTTGAATAGGCAATTTGCTTTCCGACCGCGCCATCAATGTAATCACCTGTGGAAATAAATTCGCCTTGAATCGAAAAACGAAAAGTCTCTGAATACAATAATCGCTCGGGCTGTTGCACAAAAAAATCTAAGAATTGTTTATCGGTACCGGCTTCGTGCAGAATCGCGAATAAGGGCTTACCACCGGGATTCATAGCTTCTACTTGCCGATAAGCGTTAGCAAATTCAACATGACCTAATTGTTGCGTTAATTGCGGTTCGGCACCGTAAATTTCTTCCAGTAATCCAGCGCGATCACCGTTGTGAGCAAATTCCGCGTAAGCAGCAAATAACAAACCCACAAAACCAAAATACACTCCGGTCATGGCAATCATCAAATAAAAAGGTAAGCCCCAAACACTTAGGCGATTGTGAATATCCACTTGATAAATGCGCTCGCTGTTATTTTTTCGCCATTTAAAGGCGTCTCTAATAATGCTTGGATGGGACAAGATACCGGAAATAATTAGCGCTGCTAAAAATACGCCGGTAATACTTACAACGTACAAGGCAAAGGATTCTGGCAATAACAGCGAAGTGTGTAGGCGTGTGAGAAATTCTGCGTAAGGCGCTGCGGCCGATTGTGCAAATTCGCCTTCAGAGTCTAAATACCACGAGTCTTTTTTATTGCCAATTTTATAACGTGGTGACGCATCTGACGGAAAAAATACGTATTCGTGATCGGATAATTCTGTATTCTCATCTAAGTAGCGATTAAGAGACGCTTCTACCTGCTCGATACTGGCGATATTACCTTCTGGTGCTAGGGGTTGTTCCCAACGACCTATTTCGCTGTGAAATACGGCAACGGTTCCACTGATGCAAACCAAATATAAAATTGCAGCGACAAAAAGCCCGCTCAAGGAATGGCTACTTGTGCAGGCTTTAACGAGAGATTGGTTTTCCGTAGGGTTCAACATAAAAAACTACATAATAAAATTAATAGAAAATAAACCAACACCGGCGCACAGAGTTAATGCAGGTTTAATTAATGACGGCTTGGTGTAACACCAAACGCACAAACAGGCCCACATTATGGGTAACAAGATAAAACCCAAAGCTAAACGATTAGCCGACTGCCAGGGTAAAAATTCAATCACTGTCGCCATAAATAAAATACTTACTACGCCACTGAGTAATACGCCTACTAAAAATCGTGCGGTGTGTTGCCAAACTTTTTTGGCACTCGGTGTTGCTGGCTGCCAAGGTCTTGCCTGAATTTTTATATTTTTACTGCTAAGGTTTTGCACAAAAATAATTAACCAAGCGTAAAACCCAAAGCATAAAAATCCGAGTGTTAACCCGTATTCAACGCCAATGCCATGGGTCCAAGCTATCAACGCTAATGCCTGTAAAACCCAGCCGAGCACGGTATAAATGGCGGTAAGTCTAATAATTTTTCGCCACGACAAATACAAACACACTACACCGGCAAACTGAATAATAATTCCAGCCAAAATTGAACCGTTCATAAATTCCTCTGTGTTCAACAATAATGTACCAAACACCTGTAAATACTTTAAAAAACCCTGCCTAATTTAACGATGGGAAACTCTGATTAACCCAGAGTTTCCCTCAACACAAGGATGTGTCGCCAATTTCAAGAACGGTAAGTGATTGAAATTGAGAAGAAATTGGAAATCGCATTGTCAATTTCTGTCCTCTGATTACATCATGGATGAATTAATTAGCGGTCCCGATGTTTTCACCAGCGTCTTAAAACTTCGTTAAAAACGGTAACTTACCTTGGCAACCGCTGTTCTTCTTACACCCGGAAAACAATCACCACGAGTTAAGCACGACGTTAAATATTCTTTATCTTCTAAATTACGAATATTTAAGGTTAGATCTATCTTTTCAAATTCATAGCCAATCATAAAATCGGCCAAGGTGTAACTGGGTGTTTTATAACTTAATAAAGCCCCGTTACCTAAATCAGCTTCGGACACCGACTCACCAAAATAACGCAAACCAAATCCGGTTTTAAAACCATGTAAGTGATCAAAAATGGTGGGTCGCCAAGTAAGCCAAGTGCTGGCTTGTTTTTCTGCAATTGCAGGTAACGCCAAATCGTTAGGATCTTTGGCATTTAATAACGATGCCGCAAATTGCCAATAAAAATCTTGCCAATAACCACGACCTTCTAGCTCGACGCCCTTAATGCTTCCCTCGCCTTGTTGTTGTGCCGCGTCTCCGGGCAAACCATTTGGGTTGGGCAAATTGGTAATTTTAATATCGTAGGCAGCTAGGGTAATTAATGAACGACCATCATCGGGCGAATATTTTACGCCGACTTCGTATTGCTCGGCCTCTTCGGGATCTAGCTGATTACCGGCAAGATCGGTTCCGACGACCGTTTCAAAAGACTCTGCATAGTTAACGTATGGCGCCAAGCCATTCTCAAAACTGTATAAGGCACCCACACTGGTGGATATCGCTTTGTCGTTTTGCGTTACCGCACCGTCATCGTTATCGACTTCATCGGAGCGAAGACCCAGAGTAAAACGCCATTGATTCCACGCAATTTGATCGGAAAAATAAAAACCGATGTCTTCTACGGTTTGCTCCGGAGTATCCACAAAACCTGCGGCAAAATCGGCGTCGCTTGGAACCAAGCCGTTGTAGGTTGGATTGGCTAAGTCCAAAATAAAGCTAAAGTCGCCTTCTAAAACACCGGCGGCGCGTATTCTCGATGACTCGTCATCGGTACGTACATCTTGATATTGCACACCCAATAAAACGTTGTGCTCAAGTGCGCCGGTATTAAAGTCCAGTAGAAACCGAACGTCTAAGGCATTTTGATCAAACGTATTTTTCGCCTGAAAAAATGTTCGCGCGACGGCTGCATCTGGGAAAATATCGGTATTTAAAAACTGATTTAAATATCTGCTAGCGCCGGTAAAGGTTGGCCAAGATTGACGATAATCGGCCTCACCACTGCGGTACAATGCTGTCGCTTCGACGCTGGCAATGCTGTTAATTTGATGTTTCGCTAAAAACGTAAACTGCTCTGACTCGGTATCGTAGCGATCAAAACCCGGCACACCGGTAAAGACATCTTGATCAATAAAACCCACGCCCTCTAGCGGAAACAAGGTTCCTTCGACTGGAACAAATTGCGCTGCGGCAAGGCTGTCGGTTTTGTGGTATTCGTAAAACGCGGTCAATTCCGTGCTTTCACTAGGTCGGTAAGTAATAGACGGTAAAAATAATACTGTATCGTCATTAACAAAATCGACCTGTGTGTCGGATTCGCGGGAATATGCCACAAACCGGCCCAGCCATTGGCCGCTCTCGCTTAATACCGAATTAACATCGGCACCAAATACTTGGCGATCGTTATTCCCGAATTCGGCAAATATTTCCTTAAACGATTCTGCCTTTGGGGTTTTAGTCACCGCGTTAACGAGGCCGCCCGGCGTACCTTGACCGTACAAAACCGACGCAGGGCCTTTGAGGATTTCAACTTGCTCTAGCGCGTAGGTCTCGATACGTGTGCTGTTAAAACTGCCAAACAGTTCTTGAATCGAGTCGCGATAGCGTGGCACCGAAAGCCCACGCACGTAAATAGCATCGCCACGGGTGGCAAAACCAAAGGTTTCCCCGGATACACCGGCTGAATAGGTCGCCACCTGGGATAGATTTAGCGCGCCCTTATCAATGAATAAGTCCGCCGATTCAATGGTTACCGAACGCGAGGTTTCTACCACCGGTGCCGACGATTTAGTCGCGCCAAACTCGCTAAGTTTACCCACGACTCGCACCTCTTCTAAGGTGTCGCCTTGGTCGGCAAAGACGTTGTGTGCAGCACAGGCGACTGCGACGGCCAGAAAACAGTGGGTAAAGCGTTGGTACATCATTAAAATACTCGTTTGATTAATATCTGTTAATGATATTAATTATCATTTGCAAATGATACAAGTAATTAAGTGTTAATCATTTCTAAAAATATTTTTATGGATAATTCAATAACCCCTAGCAGTTTATCCGTATCCCAAAAAACGTTAGCAGAGTCTTATAACCACTATAAATATGAGGGTACTCGATCTATTTCTCTTAAGATTACGGGGTTACTTGTATAAACATCTCTAATTAACTTATCGGCGATTTAACTGGAGCACAGAAATAAAAGACGCGATTTCTAATTCCTGTACCCTTTCAATCACTTACCGTTCTAGAAACTACCAACCCGTCCTTGTGAAGCTGGAAACTCTCTGTTAACCGAGGTTTCCTGTGGTTTAATTTCGTGAATGAGCGTGATTTATTCGTCAATAGATAGCAAAGATGTTTTTTAAATAAAGCGAGCTTTGTCTATGGGTGAGATTACAAATTTAGATTGGTGGGTCATTGGCCTGTATTTATTCGGCCTAATGGCACTGGCGGTTTGGTTATCTCGTTCGCAATCTAATCGCGCCGACTATTACGTTGGTGGTCGCGACATTGGCAGCTGGCCGGTTGCTATTTCAATACTCGCTACACAATGTTCTACCAACAGTATTTTAGGCGCACCCGCGTTTGTGGCATTTACTCTTGGCGGCGGTTTGGTGTGGCTGCAATACGAGCTGGCACTGCCCTTAGCCATGATCGTTTTAATTTTATTTTTTATGCCGTTATTTAGGCATCTACGCTTGGTGTCTGTGTATGAATTTATCGAGCAACGCTACGATTTAAAAACGCGATTATTACTGAGTGGTTTATTTTTGTGGGTTCGAGCCTTTGCCACGGCAGTAACGGTTTACAGTATCGCCATTGTTATTGATTTAATTACCGGAATTGGATTTTTAGGTTCCGTTATTATGCTCGGTGTTTTTACGGTTATTTACGACGTATTTGGCGGAATAAAAGGTGTTATTTATTCCGATGTTATTCAGATGTTTATTTTGGTCGCCGTATTAATTTTAGTCTTTGTTTACCTGATTAATGGCATTGGTGGCTTTGGGCAATTATTTCAACTCGTCGATAGCGAACGCATTAACGCCATCGATTTTTCTCATCACGGTTTAGGTGACCAACATACCTTTGCTTTTTGGCCGATGTTATTTGGTGGCTTATTTTTGTATTTAGCCTATTACGGCTGCGACCAGAGCCAAGTACAGCGTGAGCTGAGCACTAAAAATATCGATACCACCAACCAATCCTTAATGATTAACGGCTTTTTACGGTTTCCGTTGGTGTTGCTCTATTGCTTTGTGGGCGTGGGTATTGCGGCCTACACTCAACTCGAACCCACGTTTTTAAGTCATCTTCCTACGACTAGCTCGGGTCAGCCTCAATACAATTTAGCCGTACCCGCCTATATGATTTCGGCACTGCCTTCAGGTCTGGTGGGTCTTGCATTAGTGGCACTGTTTGCCGCCGCCATGTCGTCGCTGGATTCTGTACTAAATTCACTCAGTGCGACGACCATGGAAGACTTTGTGGTTCGTTTTAGACAGTCGCCGTTGTCTTCGATACAAGAATTGTGGATTTCTCGACTTGTTACAGTGATTTGGGGAACTATTACGCTGGCTATGGCGTTTTTTGTTGGCGATATTGCGCCAACCGTTCTTGAAGCCATCAATAAGATTGGCTCCCTTGCCAATGGCTCTATTTTAGCGGTTTTTACCGCTACACTCTTTATAAGAATGCCCAGCGTGCTCGGTGCGTGTTTTGGCTTAATATTGGGTATTTTTGTAAATGCTCTGTTTTGGAAATTTATACCCAGTGTTTCTTGGCTTTGGTGGAATCCGCTTGGTTTTACGGTGACCTTATTGGTGATTCTGCTGGGTGGTTCAATAAACCAATTAACCAAAACCAACGTCCGAACTCCAAAGGCAGTATTTGCAACAGAATCCCGTATGACTGCTCTTCAGTTGCTGGCAGAACAAAGCGATTTAAACTGGCCACGCCGTTGCGGTTATTTAGTGCTGTGGTTTTTCGTGTTATTAGTATTTTTGTTGATGTTGTCGTATTACTAAAAAAGGTCCTCTGAGTAACTGTTGTGTAATCTATTCAGAGGTTCCTAAATATTTAACCTTCGTCTACTAGAGGTTAGCTAAATTATTATGGATAAATACGAAAAAATATCTTATTCCTTATTAGGATTTGTTGCTGTTATTTATGTATTGCTGTTGATTTTTGGACTGGTCGCCGCATTTCCATTTGGCATTATCGGCTTTATTGCTATTGCCGGGGTTGGCCTATTAATCATTAAAGTCATTAAAGAACGATTAAATAATAAAGAAGACGATTACTACTCTAAAAACGTGGATCAATAACTAATGCTTATTACTACTCAAGACGAATTAGCGGGCTTTGAAATCGTAGAAACACTGGGCTTGGTACGCGGCAACACCATACGCGCCCGTCACATTGGCAAAGATTTATTGGCGAGTTTACGTACCATTGTTGGTGGCGAAATTACCGAGTACACCAAAATGCTCGCCGAGGCACGCGAGCAATCATTAGATCGCATGATTGCGCAGGCAAAAATTAAAGGCGCCGATGCTATTGTGGGAATGCGCTTTGTAACCTCGCCGGTTATGCAAGGTGCCGCAGAACTTCTCGCCTACGGCACCGCAGTTAAGGTTATTCCAAAGCGCGACTGAATATTCTTTACTATCGGTTTATTTGTTGACGAACTCTTATTAAATCACAGAGAAATTAATCGGCGCTTCTGGCAGTGACTTTTTCTAGGAATTCACCAAAACGCTGCCAAGATTTTTTGTCGGCGTCTTCGCGATAATTATTACCGCCAAACACCGTAAAGGCATGGGGCGCACCGCTGTAGGTGATCATTTCGTGGTGAATGCCCGCGCCTTCTAATTCATTGGCCAAACCGGCAAATTGATCCATGGTAATGGCTTTATCGGCTGTACCGTGCATGATTAACAGATCACCCTTAGTCGCCGAATAATTTTGCCCTTCCGGCGTTTTTAAACCACCGTGAAAGGTCGCAAAGCCGTCCATATCCATACCGGCGCGCGCCATTTCTAAAACCACGGCGCCACCAAAACAATACCCCATGGCAACGGCCTTGTCGGTATTAGCGCCTTTCGCCTTCGCGGTTTTTAAAGCACCTTCGGCAAGGGCGCGCATTTTTTCGCGATCGGTATACAACTCACCGGTATGTTGACGACGGTCTTCAACCTTGGTTGGGCGAATTCCAGCTCCGAACATATCGGCGGCAAACACCGCATAACCCATATCCGCAAGCATTTGCGCACGTTGAATTTCGTAATCGGTTAAACCATCCCAGTCGTGCATTAACAAAACCAAAGGTGCGTCTTTTTTTGCCGCTTCAACAAAATAACCTTCGTATTTATTACCGTTAACCTCATAGGTCACGGCCCGCCCTTCGGCAAAACTCAATGCAGAATAAAATAACCCCAAACCTAACAGCGTTTTTCGTAACATAGTGCCCACCTAAATTTGTTATTGTGATCAAGACGTTAATTTATGGTTGAGTTAAAACTGGTTACCTAAACATTTATAAGAACCTCTGATTAACTTATCCGTCATTTAATCAGAGGACAGAAATTGAAAATGCGATTTCCAATTTCTTCACAATTTCCATCACTTACCGTTCTCGAAATTGGCGACACCTCCTCGTGTCGCGAGAAACTCTGGGTTAAGCAGAGTTTCCTATACTGATTTTTCTTTCAGGTTATGCAAAACCGAATAAACGTATTCGCAAAAAAAGCCGTGCATTAAAAAGCGTTGGCTTAGGTTCCAGGGTCCAACGAGATAATGCGGGAATTTATTGTAGGCCATTTCTACCAAGCTTTTATCGCCAATAATTTCGCCCACACGAATCGCCATGGATTGGTCGAGATTAAAACCATTAATGGCATCGCGGTATTCGTCACGTGTTAGCAGTAAACAAAATAAACACATAAATAACGCGTGTGAGGTTTCAAAATCGAAGACTTGGGTTTTCTTTTTCGTAACTTGCAAGGCTTGCATATCAATGGTTTGCCAGTGCTGCCAGTTGATTGATGATTCTGACGCTTTGTTGTAACGCCAATGTCCCATTTCTTTAAAACAACGAAATAACTCTTGATCGTGTTTTACAAAGGAGTCGTCCATCATGTCGTTTATTTTTACGGGATAAAGCATGATGGGTTGAACCGGTAGATCACCCTCTTTTAAATACTGATTATCGATTAAAAAATTAATAATATTCGATTCACAACCATAGTGACGCAAAATTAACAGATTCGCTTCTAGACTAACGAAGTTTTTGCAAAACCAACAAATGGTTTTTTGCAGAAAATTATGAGCAGAAAACTGCGGTAAGGGTAAACGTTTAATAAACCACGTTAAATGCAAAAGCACAGCGAATAACGCTTGAAATAACGGTCTTAACGTCCAACGAAAAGGATTCTCTAAATCTTTTAACCAAAGCTTAAGCGCGTCTTTTTCAATGGGAAGACTGTCGTCGTATTCTAAGGCTTGTAAAAACGGGCTTTTACTCATAATCGATAACTTCTAACTGTAAAGCGTAAAGGCGCGCTACCACCTTCGCGGTGGTGGTAATTTCTTCGATAACGCTCTCGTCGATGCAAACTCGATTTAACATGGTGTACAACTTTTCCATGTGTGAATCGTCGTTCTCACCATGGTACTGCATAAATTTTGTCGCGGTTTTTGGCAAGGCTAAAAGTTCATCGATGCGCGACGCCCACTCGTTCGCCATTTTTTCGCCAAGACCTTCGATGATCCACATAGCACCGATAAGCCCTACTGGGTTTTTCTCACTGGATTTATGCATCATGTAACCGTGCAAGGCTTCGCTGCCGATATTTTTTGGCTGTTGTTGAATAAGACTAATATCGCCACCGGCGGCTTCAAAGTCTTTTTCTAGCAATAAATAATCGAGATGCTCTTCTTTGGCGTGACCAATAACGATAGAACGAATATCGGAAAATTCACGATCAAAACTCGATGCCGCTCGACTGATCCAGCGTGAACCTTCGATTACTTGTTGGCGAAGATTTAATAGCAGGATTTTGTAGTCGTCATTGGTTAACGAACCTGCATTAAGTTTGCGAATAATATCGGTGCGATTTAATTGTTTTTCAAAATTCAGCCAAACACTAATTAATGATTGCAAACAATTCTGTGCATGGGGAGTTAATGTTTCTTTTGTTGCGGTTTCTTTACTTGATGTCTGCATAATTAATTAACAGTTAATAGCATGTAGGCGGTATTAAAACGACCACTTTCGGGCACCATGCAAAATATGGTGTCGCCGCTTTGGTAGGTTTGCGTTTTTAGAAATTCGTCGAGCATAATAAATAGTGACGCACAGCCGGTATTGCCTCGGGTATAAAGGTTGGTGTACCACTTGTGTTCGGGAATCATCGCGCCGGCGTCGGTTAATAATTCAAATATTTTGCCGCGAAAGTGATCGGATGAATAATGGCACAATACGTGATCAATTTTATCAACATGCACCACGCCTTCTCGGATAAGCCGTAAAAATCCATCCACACCTAATTTAACAATATTGTCGAGCAGCCGAACGTCTTGTTTAAGCAACAATGCTCCCGCCTGTTCTGCCTGTGCGTAGGTTGCGAAATCTTGCCAGGTTTTACCCACTTCGGGATTGGTCGATCCCTGTTGCATACCCACGGACATGCACACGGGTAAGGTATCGGCGTGAGAAAAACTGCGTTGCCATTCAATTTTTACGCCGCCACTTTTGGGGTGGTCTTCTAACAGTAATGCACCGGCGCCGTCGGATAACATCCAACGTAAAAACTCGGCATTAAAATCTACGGCATCGCTACAGGCTTCGTAACGACTGGCCTTGAATAAACGCGACGGTAATTCGCTGGCAACAACTAATGCACGTTTGTGTTCGCCTAGTCGTATTAAACTGGCGGCATTTTTTAACGCCATCATGCTGCACGAACAGATTCCGTGGCTGCTAAATAACTCCACGTCTTCCATACCCAGCTCAGCTTGCACCTGTGATGCAAAACCCGGTAACACCAAATCGCCCTGACTGGTGGCAACACTTAAGAGCTTTATTTTATTGGCACTGATACCTGCTTTGTCTAAACAGGTATGTGCGGCGCTCGCTGCGAGCTGTTGATTTAAATAAACGGTATTTTGTTTGTTATCTATTGCGTAATGACGGGTTTTAATGCCGTTAGCTTTGAGTATTTTATTTTTTAATCGACTGGGTTTGCCGTTAACCATTCCTAGATGCGCTTCGATATTGTCGTTATCGATCGCCTCGCCCGGCAAAAAACTTCCTGTGTAATTTATATAAGCGTGCATTATTTAGATCGACTCAAGATGTAATTCGCATTTTTTGCGCATTTCTGCTTTTAATACAGCGAATTAATTCTTCTAAATAAGGAAATACGCAAGCGACTGCCATAAAGGTTAAATATACGGGTAGGTAACCATTGCCGCCGGGTTTTTCCTGTAATTTTTCGAAGTGTAATTGGCCTTGCCAATTTAATTGGATTAAATCTACCAACACCTGCCAGTTAATGACCAAAATAATAATCAATAAATACAGCGGTAAAGTGGCTAGATAACTGTGGGCGTGCATTTCCCAGATGGATATTTTGCGAAGATTTTGCGCGTAATTGACATCCCAGTGCGCGACCAGCTCGTGGAGTATTAACGCGGCGAAACAGATCAATAATATTAATACGTTTACGCGATAACTTAGGCACAAAATAATGGGAATCCCTATTTGTATTCCCATTACGCAATGCATCAAACTTTCTTTTATACCGGAGGTAACTTCAATATTAGTGGCTTTGTGACAACACCAATCCACAAAACCTGCGATTCCCCATAGGGGCAAAAATAAAAACAATAATAAATTAATCAGCAGGTCTGTGGTTTCCACTATGTTGCATTACCTTTGCGTTTAGAGAGCCGTTTTCTTTACATCGAATAATAAACTATAGAACACCGGTACTAGAATGAGTGTTAACAGGGTTGCGAAACTTAAGCCCGCCATAATGGTAATGGCCATACCAATAAAGAAGTCGTCGTCCAGCAGCGGAATCATACCCAAAACCGTTGTTGCCGCGGCCATTAACACCGGCCTGCTACGCGAGATGGCTGAATCCACAATGGCTTTATAAACCGGCTTACCTTCGGCTTCATCAAGGCCAATTTGCTCGATTAACACAATCGCATTTTTGATTAGCATGCCCGATAAGCTCAAAAAGCCCAGTAACGACATAAAGCCAAATGGTTCGCCAGTGGCGAGCAATCCGAAGCTTACGCCGATTACAGCAAAGGGTACGACCAGCCAAATAATGACGGGTTTACGAATGGAGTTAAATAACACCACTGAAATTATTACCATCAATATAAAGGAGCTGATAATCCCACCTTTTAATGCACCTTGTGCATTACCGGACGATTCGAATTCACCACCCCATTCCAAAAAATAACCTTCGGGTAATTCTAGAGCTTCTACCTTGGCCTTGACTCGTGCGTGTAATTCGCTGGCAAGTTCGCCATCTACGGGTTCTGCGCCGGTAGTAATGGTTAGGTGACGGTTTCTGCGATGAATCTGCGGATTTTGCCAAAGGGTTTCAAAACTGTTCACCACCTGCCCAATGGGAATGTAGGCGTTGGCACTGACACTCCATACTTGGATATTTTTAATTTGCGAAATATCTTGGCGTTCCACTTCTGTGGCACGTGAAACAATGGGAATTAACTCGTCGTCTTCACGATAAACGCCAATGCGTTTGCCGACGAAGTTGGTTTGCAATGCACCGTTTAGATCATCGCGAGAAACTCCCGCCAATTGCGCTTGATTGGGCGCATATACGGGATTGATGGTTTTAACCGGTTGACGCCAATCGTCGCGTACTACTATTGCCCCTTCTGACTCAAAGATTTGTTTGGTTTGCTGGGAGAGCTTACGCAATACTTCGGCATCGTCGCCGCTAAATCGCGCTTCTATCGAATTCTTAGGTGCTGGTCCTAAATTAAAGCGCTGCACCTTGGGTTGGGCGTCTGGGAAGTTCGCCGCTAAATAGTCGCTGATTTTTGGAAATAAACTGTTTATCTCGGGATATTTATTCACTTCAATTAATAAAAAGCCGTAGCTGGAATTATTAATTTCGGGTGCGTAGGTCAAAATAAATCTTGGTGCACCCTGGCCAATAAAACTCGATACCGATTTTACTTCGGTTTGGTTGCGAATAAATGCTTCGATTTGTTCGACGTCGGCTCGGGTTTCACGAACATCAGAGCCTTCTGGCAACCAATAGTGAACCATCATAAAGGGCATGGTTGATTTTGGGAAAAACGAACCTTTAATTTGCCCAAATCCGTAAACCGCCACACCCATTAATAAAACAGAGGCAATGGTGGTTAGCGCACGTTGATTTAAGCAGCCCACTAAAAACTTTTTATAGGCGGTGAATAAAAAGCCTGAGTACACATCTTTTTGATTATCGGTGACGTCTGTTTCTGGAATTAACCAATAACACAGCAGCGGCGTTAAGGTTAAAGCCAATACCCAGCTGGTTATGAGTGAAAACAACATCACTTGGAAGAGACTGCGACAAAATTCTCCGGTCGAGTCATCCGACAAGCCGATGGCAGCAAACGCTAAAATGGCGATGAAGGTTGCACCTAATAACGGCCATGCGTTTTGTTCCACCACTATCTTTGCGGCGGCCAGACGCTTTTCACCCTGCTGAATTCTTACCAGCATGCCTTCGCAAATAACGATGGCGTTATCGACTAGCATACCCAAGGCAATAATTAAGGCACCCAGAGAAATTCGCTCTAGGGCAACACCTTCGAAATCCATCAGTAAAAAAGTCGAAACGACCGTTACCAACAAAACAATGCCGATAATTAAACCCGAGCGCCAGCCCATAAAAATCAGCAACACTAAAATAACGATGCCAATGGCTTGTACTAGGCTCCAGACAAAACCATCGATTGCACGGGTAACTGAGTCGGCTTGTTTTATAACGGGTTCGGCTTCTAAACCAATCGGCACTTGTGTTTGCAATTGATTAAGCCGCTCTTCGATATTTTCAGCCAGTGTAATTACGTTACCGCCAGACGCTGTAGAAATCGCCAAACCGATTGCGCGCTTACCGTTAAAGATCATTTGTGCCGTGGCGGGATTTACGTATTCGCGTTTTACGGTTGCGATGTCTTTTAAAACAATTAAGCGCCCGGCGCCGCTTTGGCCGGGAATAATTAAATTCTCGATGTCTTTTACGGCGTTAATGCCGTTGGCGGAATTAATGCGAATATAATCGCGACCAATTTTTACCTGACCAGCCTGTGCCACGGAGTTTTGCGTGGTAAATAATTGCGCGATGGCTTGCGGTGTAATTTTAAGTTGATTCATGGTATTGCGTGAGAATTCGACGTAGATCGCTTCTTGTTGCACACCCCACAAATCCACCTTGGCGACGTCTTTTACCAAGGACAATTCTTTGCGCAGAAATTTTGCGTATTCATACAATTCTTTATCGCTATACCCGTCGCCGGTTAGCGCGTAAACAATGCCAAATACATCGCCATAGTCATCGAAAATTTGCGGCTCGCCTGCGCCCGGCGGTAGATTTTGTTTAACGTCATTTATTTTGCTGCGTAATTGCTGCCAAATCGCCGGTAGGGTTTTTTTATCGTATTGATCTTTCATCGATACGGTAATGGTCGATAAGCCCGCCTTAGAAACCGAGGTAACACGCTTGAGTTGCGGTATGCGTTGGATTTCGGTTTCTAACACATCGGTGACTTGTTGTTCGACCTGCTCCGGCGTAGCACCCGGATAACGGGTAATAATAAGCGCGTCTTTAACGGTAAATTCCGGGTCTTCTAATCTCGATAAATTAAAAAAGGCGATCACACCGCCAATTAATAAAGCGATGGCAAGTACCAAGGTAACGGTTTTTTTCTCGATGGCGTATTGAGCGATATTCATATTATTGTCTCGCTCTTACAAGGTGTCGCCGACATAGAGTTTTACCTTGTCGCCTTCGTGCAGGTAATTTGCTCCGGCGGTAACAATTCTTTCGCCTTTATTTAATCCCGAAATAATTTCGATATTTTCTTTCGATAATTCTTTTGCCTCTACCACTCGCGACTGAGCTTGCCACAATTCGTTATCGATCTGAGTTAATACCCAGACTTTGCTTTCTTGTAAATTATCGATATTCGCAATAACAGCGCTTTCTGGAATCCAATAGCTTTGTGCAGTTTTGTCGTCTGTTTCAAGCAACACCTCTACACTCATACCCGCGAATATTTTATCGGTTTCATTTTTGGTTAAATTTAAAATCACTTCAAAAGTTTGCGTAACAGGATCTACCTCACTGGAATATTCCCGCAAATCCAGCGCGTATTTTTTATCGGGTTCATTGCTGGTTTTTGCAAAGGCTTGTATTTGGTCGCGTTGGTTTTCAATTGCAACGATTCTATTTTCGGGAATATTAATCGTGACTTCTAAGGTGTTCGGATTTTGTAAGCTGAGAATTGCCTGCTTTGCTGTGATGTCTTCGAAATTCTCGACGAAACGACCAGCGATAACACCGGAAAACGGCGCCGTTAATTCGGTGTCTTCTAGGGCTTTTTGAGCTTGATCTAGATTTGCCTCGGCAATATCACGCTGGGCTTTCTTCTGATCGTATTCCGATTGTGATACCAGCTGTTTTTCTAGCAGCGGCTCCATACGACTGAACTCTGCCGATGATCGATCTAACTCTGCCTGGGCGGCTTTGACTTCGGCGGCGTAATTACGCTGGTCTAGCTTCGCTAGGACCTCGCCTTTTTTAACACTCTGCCCGGCTAACACATTCAGCATTTTTAATTGGCCCGAGACCTGAAATGATAAATCGACCTTTTCGAAAGCCTGGACTTTTCCTGGAAAAGTCCAGCGCGGACCACTCACAGACTCACCCACCACAATGGATTTTACCGGCCTAATTTGCTCGGTTTTACCAACCTCTTTTTGGTCGTTGCAGGCCGAAACGCCAGTAATGGTTATTAGGATAAAAAGGTACTTAAGGGGGTTTTTGAAAACAGACATGAGATTTGCTCAATCCAAATGGGGTCTTTACGATGCTTTTTAAATTTTTGGCCGAGAGCCAAATAAATTTGGTTTAGTGTAAGGGATCGCAACAATGCTATCACTGACCAATTACCGCAATTTGTATGATGTTTTTACGCAAACAGGACAGCTTTTTATTACTAAGATGTTTTAGCAGCGTTTACATGATTGGTCTTGATATTTATCTACAGCTACTTGGGGATTATTTGTTTATAAACTGAGTGTAAGGTGTTTTTAACTTAAACGATAAGATCTTAAATAATTACTAATGCCTTAAATAAAAAACCCGGAGTTAAATCCGGGTTTTTATTCAAATCTCTGCATCAACAGCTATTTTTACACATCCAAATTCGAAACCGCCAATGCGTTAGTTTCGATAAATTCGCGACGCGGTTCCACTTGGTCACCCATCAGTGTTGCAAACATTTGGTCGGCACCAATGGCGTCTTCGATGGTAACTTGCAGCATACGGCGGGTTTCTTGGTTCATGGTGGTTTCCCAAAGTTGCTCTGGGTTCATTTCACCAAGACCTTTGTAGCGCTGAATTGCGTAACCACGTTTGGATTCATTCATTAGCCATTCTAAGGCCTGTTTGAAACTGGTGGCCGCTTCTTGCTTTTCGCCGCGTGCGATAAATGCGCTCTCTTCCAATAAGCCATCAAGCTTTTGGCCTAATTCACAGATAGAACGGTACTCGGCACTTTTGAAGAAATCTAAGCCAAATCGGTAATCGGTAGGCACTCCGTGGGCGGTGATGGTTACCTTTGGTAGGTAAATGTTACGTTCCACATTGTGTTCTGCGGTAATTACATAGCTGGCGCTGCCCGAACGGTTATCGACGAGCATTTTGCCTTCGAGTTCTGCACACCATTTGGTTACTTCGCTTTCTTGGTTTAGATCTTCTGCGGCGAGTTTAGAGATGTAGATGGTTTGCTCTAGAACATCGGACGGGAAGACTTTATCCAGGCGTGCAATGGTCGCCATAACAGCTCTGTATTCGTTGACCAATGCTTCTAATGCGGAGCCTTGAATCGGTGGTGCATCGGCATTAACGTGTAATGCCGCGCTGTCCATGGCCGCTTGCAACAAGAACTTAGTCATAGCGTCGTCATCTTTGAGATATTGCTCTTGTTTACCTTTGGAGATTTTGTACAAAGGTGGTTGAGCAATATAAACGTGACCACGCTCGATTAGCTCGCGCATGTGGCGGAAGAAAAAGGTCAGCAATAAGGTGCGAATGTGCGATCCGTCCACATCGGCGTCGGTCATGATGATAATGCTGTGGTAGCGGAGTTTATCGGCGTTGAATTCTGAGTTACCGATGCCGCAACCTAAAGCGGTAATAAGCGTACCAACTTCGGCGCTGGATAGCATCTTGTCGAAGCGGGCTTTCTCTACGTTAAGAATCTTACCCTTCAACGGCAGAATTGCTTGGGTTCTACGGTCGCGACCTTGTTTAGCAGAACCACCCGCCGAATCACCTTCCACAAGGTAAATTTCAGAGAGTGATGGGTCTTTCTCTTGGCAGTCGGCGAGCTTACCCGGTAAGCCTGCGATGTCTAAAGCACCTTTACGGCGGGTCATTTCACGCGCCTTACGTGCGGCTTCACGAGCGCGAGCCGCGTCTATCATTTTAGAGACGATGGCTTTTGAGTCGGCTGGGTTTTCCAATAGGTAATCATTCAAGGCGTTACCCATTTCTTGTTCAACCGCCGCTTTTACTTCTGAAGACACGAGCTTATCTTTGGTTTGGGAGCTGAATTTTGGATCAGGAACTTTCACGGAAATGATCGCAGTCAGACCTTCACGGGCATCATCACCGGTGGTGTTTACCTTCTGTTTTTTCGCAAAACCTTCGTTTTCGATGTAGTTGTTCAAGCATCTAGTTAGCGCACCACGAAAGCCCGCAAGGTGAGTACCACCGTCTCGTTGAGGAATATTGTTGGTATAACAAAAGATATTCTCTTGGAAACTATCATTCCACTGAAGCGCAACTTCTACGCCGATGCCATCTTCGCGAGTAGTGGTAAAGTGTAAGACGTTGTTGATTGGAGTTTTCGCTTGGTTTAAGTGCTGAACAAATGCTCTTAGACCACCTTCGTATTCAAAGACTTCTTGTTTACCACTGCGCTCGTCACTCAACACAATACGCACACCTGCGTTTAGGAAAGATAATTCGCGCAGACGTTTCGCCAAATAATCAAAGTGGAACTCGATATTGGTGAAGGTAGCTGGTGATGGCTTGAAGGTCACCGTGGTGCCGGTGGAAGACGTTTCGCCAATGATACTCAGTGGCGCTTGCGGTACACCGTGATAGTAAACCTGTTCGTGTACTTTTTTATCGCGACGAATGGTTAGGGTGAGCTTTTCTGACAATGCATTAACTACGGACACACCCACGCCGTGCAAGCCACCAGATACCTTGTAGGTGTTGTCGTCAAATTTACCACCGGCGTGTAACACCGTCATGATTACTTCGGCTGCCGATACACCTTCTTCGTGCATTTCGGTTGGAATTCCACGGCCATTGTCGCTGACTGTGACGGATTCATCAGTGTGAATAACAACATTGATTTCGGAACAGTGGCCAGCTAAGGCTTCATCGATGGAGTTATCGACAATCTCGAAAACCATGTGATGGAGGCCTGAGCCGTCATCGGTGTCACCTATGTACATACCAGGACGCTTTCTTACCGCATCCAAACCTTTTAATACTTTGATACTGGATGAGTTATAGTTGTTTTCTTCTGTCATTTCATTTTCTCCGTCAGACAGCAGCGAGATTAATGGCGCTGTCTTTTTCCAATTCTTTGAATATTCCATGTTCCACGTGAAACACTTTTATATTCTGTTCTGTGGCGATGATATCGCTGAAATATGGTAGATCTACTCCGGTAACAAACAATTGACTACCCAAATTCAAAAACTGTCGCAGCAGTATCTTGGCTCTATTCTTATCAAGCTCCGCCGGTAAGTCATCGATCAATATAATCGGCGCATTACCGAAAATATCCTTGTAGCAATTAGCCAACGCTAAAAAGAAGCGGCAGACTACCGTTTTTAACTGGCCTCGGGAAAGCACGTCCGTTACTTTTTTACCGCCAGTGGTAAAAAGCAGGTCCGCACGATGAGGGCCTTTCTTTGTGGTCTGATAGCGTCTGTCTTGATCAAAGGATTCCAACAAACATTCTTTTAGACTTTGATCGTGCTTCCATCCTTGATCAAATCTGAAATCCAACTCGAAGTCTTTCTCGTGCGTAGATAGTTCGTTAAGTTGCGTCGCCAAGATTTCAAAAACCTTAGCTCGATAGTCGGTAATCTTTTCGCCAAAATCGGAAAGCTGAGGTGCCCAGATATTCACATCGCGGGCTTGGGTTTCCTTCAGCTTCAATAGAGCATTGCGTTGTTTAAGCACCTCACGGTACGACAACCAGTTAACGTGAAAATTTTGTTCCACGTGAAACACTAACCAATCTAACAAACTTCTACGAAACTTAGAGCCACCCGTTAACAACTCAAAAGACTGGTGATCAATCACCAACAAAGGAATTAATCGAGCCAGTGCTGAATTATTCTGGAGAGGTTTTTGATTCAACCGAATAGAGCTACCCTTGCCTATCGATTTCTCCACACCTATTTTGTAGAGCGTATTACCGTCGCTGGCTTCACCAAAAACGGTCGCTGCCTTTTGATCACGAGCTATGACGGGCGTTGTTAAATGGGATCGAAAAGATTTACCGCTGGAAAGTATCGAAAGAGATTCGAGAAAAGATGTTTTGCCGCTGCCATTTAAGCCGCAGATCACGTTCACCGAAGGTGAAAAGGTTAGATCTAACGGCTCAAGATTTCTAACGTTGCTGACTAACAAACGCTTGTAGTACAAAAATTTTATCCAAGATAAGTTACATACGCATTGGCATAACAACGTACATCGAATCACCACCTTCTGGCTCTTCAATTAACGCGCTGGCGTTAGAGTTAGAAAGCGTAAATTTAATGGTTTCACTCTCCAATACGTTAGTGACGTCTTGGAGATAACTGACGTTAAAACCAATTTCGAGCTCTTCACCGTGGTAGTCCACAACCACTTCCTCGTTAGCTTCTTCTTGCTCCGGATTATTTGCGGTGATGGTCAGTAAGCCATCGTTAAGAAGCAGTCGAACACCACGATATTTAACATTGGATAAGATGGCAGCCCGAGAAAACGCTTCGCGCAACTCAGCTCGTGGGCCAAATACAATCTTATCGCCACCACGGGGAAGCACACGTTCGTATTCGGGAAACTTGCCGTCAACCAATTTAGACGTGAAGGTAAAAAACTCGGAGCTGACTTGGATATGACTGGGACCAATACCTATGTCTACGCTGTCTTCGTTGTCGTCAAGCAAACGGGCCAATTCCGAAATACCCTTGCGAGGCACAATGCAGCTGTAAACATCGTTAATACCGGTTTGTAGTTCGGTATTTTCCGATAACGCAAGTCGATGACCGTCAGTCGCAACCACGCGAAAGCGGTTGGCACTGATTTCCCACAGCATACCGTTCAAATAATACCGAACATCTTGCTGGGCCATGGCAAAGCCGGTTTTCTCGATCAGCCGCTTTATCGTGTGTTTGGTACACTGAAAGCTGATCTCGTTTTGACGAGAATCTGAAGCGGGAAAATCACTGGCAGGCAAGGCAGATAACTGAAATCGGCTGCGGCCGGATTTCACCAAAACGCGCTCGTCTTTTAGCTCAAGAGTAATTTCAGATTCGTCGGGTAATGATCGGCAAATATCGGTAAGCTTTTTGGCGGGCACCGTAATTTCACCAGGTGTGAAGTCATCGTCCAAAACTACCCGAACAATCATTTCAACTTCCATATCTGTGCCAGTCAACGACAAGGTGCCGTCTTTGTGCAATGACATGTATACGTTTGCCAAAATAGGCATGGTTTGGCGTTTTTCTATAACGCCCGCAACTAGTTGCAGCGGCTTAAGTAGCTGCTCACGAAACACCTTAAACTTCATTACAAAAACTCTAAAAACCTTATTCGCAAAAAGATAGACTGCACAGATTTAGGTCTTTAATGATACCTTAAAACGCCGCTAAAGCTGAGTAAAAACTACCAAGAATCAGCGCTTTATCGATGTTTTTTAACGCCTAGAAAAGACCAGGAACAAACTCCTTATTAATAACCCTCAGGTTGTTAATAAGCGAGTTAGGTTTTTAACGTCGGTTTGAATATCGGAATCCAGCTCGCGCAGCTCTTTAATTTTTCGGCACGCATGCAAAACCGTAGTGTGGTCACGACCACCAAAGGCATCTCCTATTTCAGGTAGGCTGTGATTGGTTAACTCCTTTGACAGCGCCATAGCGACCTGACGCGGCCGAGCCACGGACCGGCTGCGACGCTTGGAGTGCAAATCACTGATTTTAATTTTGTAATACTCCGCCACCACGCGCTGAATATTCTCAATGCTAACCTGTTTATCTTGCAAGGCCAGAAGGTCTTTAAGAGCCTCGGTGACCAAAGGAACATCAATAGAGCGACCGGTAAAGTGGGCATTGGCAATAACCCGCTTTAAAGCGCCTTCCAATTCGCGAACATTCGAGCGAATACGTTGAGCAATAAAAAACGCCGCATCATTGGGTAAATCAATATTCGACTGCACCGCCTTTTTCTTCAAAATAGCCACGCGAGTTTCAAGCTCCGGCGGCTCAACGGCAACGGTTAATCCCCAGCCGAACCGTGATTTCAAGCGCTCTTCTACACCTTTAATTTCTTTCGGATAACGATCACAGGTAAGAATGATTTGCTGGCCACCTTCTAACAATGCGTTAAACGTGTGGAAAAACTCTTCTTGAGAGCGCTCCTTACCAGAAAAGAACTGAATATCATCAATCAACAAGGCATCAACAGAGCGGTAGTACCGCTTAAAGTCATTAATAACGTTAAGCTGTAGGGCTTTTACCATATCAGCCACAAAGCGTTCAGAATGCAAGTAAACAATCTTAGCGTTAGGGTTACGCTCAAGCATGGCGTTACCGACCGCGTGCATCAAGTGAGTTTTACCCAAACCAACACCGCCGTAGATAAACAACGGATTGTAAGCACCCCCTGGATTTTCTGAGACCTGTTGAGCCGCAGCCAAGCCAAGCTGGTTAGATTTACCTTCGACGAAACTTTTAAACGTAAAGTTAGGATTTAAACTACCAACGTGCTTAATGGCACCTTCGACCTGTACGTCTTTTTTGCCGTGGTTATTTACCAAAGGCTTAGGCGTATTTTGGGTGTGCGCAGTAAAAGGAGAACCTTGAAAAGTTGCCGTGTTTCGACCTGGACGCTTATTAAAAATACGCGGATCCAGATTTAAACTACTGGCCGCCGAACGAGGTACGGAGCCATTTTGTCTGGAGAAATTCTCAGGTGTAAAAACACCAGCATCACCACGATTAAAACCGGATTGATCATCCGAGCGGGTATTTTCTTCAGAATCTCTACCCCACCCGTTATCCTGAGACGAATGATCAACGGCGGTTGAATAACCACCGCCACCAAACGCAGAGTCCAAATCACGCTCTTCAGGTATGGCCTGAGAATTAAAACCGTGATCGGAAAAAACATCACCACCACCGTAATTACCGATGGCAGAACTATTGCGCGCAGAGCCGCCAAAGCCGCTTTCCCGGACGATATCATTAACATTGGCAGAGGATTCGTCAGCCCACTGGTTGGCATCTAAACCGAGATCACTACCGTTAGTGTGAAAGCCATTAGAACGCTGACCAAAACCAACAGATCCGCCATTACGATCGGCAAACCCAGACGGGGACGCAGTGGAATTATCGTCGAAACCGTGCGAACGAGAGTTATGTTGGGCTGGCGGACGATTAGCCGTATAGGAAGCGCGACCGCCAGCTCCACGGGCCGCACGACTGATGCGTGCCACAGAAAGATTTATGCGCTGAATCTGCCCGTCGTTAAACTCGCTGACAAGCTCTTCGATCCTGTTTAAGAACTTAGAGTTTACCCAATCTAAAACGAAGCGATTGGGAGCAACGACGTTCAACACCCCCTGCTCAAGGTTGTCGTCCGATAACACCAAAGGTCTGATCCAGGTGTTAAATTGCTGTTTAGGCAGCTCTTTTTCAAGACTGGAAACACATTCATTCCAAACTGACTGTGGCAAAACTAGCTCCGATATTTAAACAAAAGCAAACCCAAAAACCCCAACGATAATGAATATCAGAGAGTCTCAAGCGCCATGGAAAAGATTTTTATTTAAACGA